>NZ_RZSG01000658.1:0-3398 GCF_003997725.1 Mesorhizobium sp. M4A.F.Ca.ET.050.02.1.1 | reverse complement strand
GCACTGGCTCAGCCGGCGGGATTTGCGGAAACCAGCGACACGATCGTCGCCGACTGGCAGCGCGAGATCGCCGCTGTCGGTGAAACGGCGAAGGCGGGTGCCGCGAGGCCGGAAAGGGTCGAGCCGAGCGCCCCGGATGTTGTGCCGGACGTTGCGATTGCCGAGGACGAGCTGGCGGATGAGGCCGCCTATGAACCGGCTGTTTCGCGCGTCGCTGCGGCGCCACCGCCCGAGGCGCCGCCCGCCCGCACGGCGATCCTTTCCGAGCATGTCGGCCGCCAGGTCGCCGCTGCCTTTGGCGAGCTTTCCGATGCCTTCGCCAGCCGCAGCAAGAAGACCTTCGACGAGATGGCCGAGGACATGCTGCGGCCGATGCTGCAGGATTGGCTGGACAACAACCTGCCGACGCTGGTCGAGCGCCTGGTACGCGAGGAAATCGAGCGCGTGGCGCGCGGCGCGCAATAGTTCCGTCGATAAGGTCAAACAAATGAAAGCGCCGCCTCAGGCGGCGCTTTTTTTGGCCGTGGCTCGGTCGGCTGACCTGGATGGCCAGGATCAGCGGTCAAGGACCGGCCCTTCAAAGCCATATACCGCCGTTATTCTCGGCTGATGCGCCGACGACTGACTTACAGCTATCGACTGCGGGCAACCCGGCCGCCGATCGCTATCGTGACCTGACGGGGGTTACAATTCACCATACTTTCTGGCACTTGCATGTCCGCCGCTCCGACTACGGCCCCGACTGTCAGGCATGTGGAAAGCCGTACCGCACATCAAGGGCAAAGTTCTGCGCCGAATGCGGGCATGGCCTGGCGTTGAAATGACCGGGGCGAAGCCTATTTGCCGCTGAAGGATCAAGGCAGCCCTGCGGTTGACTTGGCCAAAACCTTCCGATTTACACCGGGTCAGCAAACTCCCGACAGCGCGGACCGTTTTCCCATGCTCGAAAAAACCTACGACGCCAAAACCGTCGAGCCGAAGATCGCCAAAATCTGGGAAGTGGCCGATGCCTTCCGCGCCGGTGCCGGCGCGGAGGAGGGGGCGGAGGCCTTCACCATCGTTATCCCGCCGCCGAACGTCACCGGCTCGCTGCATATGGGCCATGCGCTCAACAACACGCTGCAGGACATTTTGGTGCGCTTCGAGCGCATGCGCGGCAAGAACGTGCTGTGGCAGCCTGGCATGGACCATGCCGGCATCGCCACGCAAATGGTGGTCGAGCGCCAGCTGATGGAAAAGCAGATCCATCGCCGCGACCTGGCTCGCGAGGAGTTCATCGAGAAGGTCTGGGAGTGGAAGGCCGAATCCGGCGGTGCGATCTTCAACCAGCTGAAGCGGCTCGGCGCCTCGGCCGATTGGTCGCGCGAACGCTTCACCATGGACGAGGGCCTGTCCAGGGCGGTTCTGGAAGTGTTCGTGACGCTCTACAAGGAAGGGCTGATCTACAAGGACAAGCGCCTTGTGAACTGGGACCCGAAGCTGCTCACCGCGATCTCCGATCTCGAAGTCGAGCAGCATGAGGTCAACGGCAATCTCTGGCATTTCCGCTATCCGGTCGAGGGCGCGGCGTTCGACCCGGAAGACCCCAGGACGTTCATCACGGTCGCGACGACGCGTCCCGAGACGATGCTTGGCGATACGGCGGTGGCGGTGCACCCGGACGACGAGCGCTTCCGGCACCTGGTCGGCAAGAACGTCATCCTGCCGATCGTCGGCCGCAGGATTCCCGTCGTGGCGGACGAATATTCCGATCCGGAAAAGGGCTCGGGCGCGGTCAAGATCACGCCGGCGCACGACTTCAACGACTTCGAGGTGGGCAAGCGCCACAAGCTGCCGGCGATCAACATCCTCACCGTCGAGGCGGCGATCAACCTCAAGGACAATGAGGATTTCCTGGCCGGTCTCGAGGGGACGCCAGAACGCCAGGCCGTATGGGACGAACTCAACGGCCTCGACCGTTTCGTCGCGCGCAAGAAGATCGTCGAGCTGATGGAGGCCGGTGGCTTCCTCGACAAGATCGAGCCGCACCGCCACACCGTGCCGCATGGCGACCGCGGTGGCGTGCCGATTGAGCCGTTCCTGACCGACCAGTGGTATGTCAACGCGGCCGAGCTGGCGAAGCCCGCGATCGCCTCGGTTCGCGAGGGCCGTACCAATTTCGTGCCGAAGAATTGGGAAAAGACCTATTACGACTGGATGGAGAACATCCAGCCCTGGTGCATCTCGCGCCAGCTGTGGTGGGGCCATCAGATCCCGGCCTGGTACGGGCCGGATGGACGCGTCTTTGTCGAGAAGACCGAGGAAGAGGCGCTCGCCGCGGCGATCGAATACTATCTGGCGCTGGAGGGGCCGTGGAAGGCCTGGGTCGAGGACAAGCTCGAGAATTTCAAGCCGGGCGAGATCCTGACCCGCGACGAGGACGTGCTGGACACCTGGTTCTCTTCCGCGCTTTGGCCGTTCTCGACGCTGGGCTGGCCGGACCAGACGCCGGAGCTCAAGACCTACTATCAGACCGACGTTCTGGTCACCGGCTTCGACATCATCTTCTTCTGGGTCGCCCGCATGATGATGATGGGCCTGCATTTCATGGACGAGGAGCCGTTCCACACGGTCTATGTCCATGCGCTGGTGCGCGACAAGAACGGGCAGAAGATGTCGAAGTCGAAAGGCAACGTCATCGATCCGCTCGAGCTCATCGACGAATACGGCGCCGACGCGCTGCGCTTCACGCTTGCGGTGATGGCCGCGCAGGGGCGCGATGTGAAGCTCGATCCGGCGCGCATCGCCGGCTACCGCAATTTCGGCACCAAGCTCTGGAACGCGACACGCTTCGCCGAGATGAACGAGGTGGCGCGCAACGACGATTTCCGGCTGAACGACGCCAAGCTCGCGGTCAACCGCTGGATCCTCACCGAGCTGACGCGGGCGGCGCGTGAAATCACCGACGGCATTTCCTCATACCGCTTCAACGACGCGGCGGGTGCCGCCTACCGGTTCGTCTGGAATCTGTTCTGCGACTGGTACCTGGAACTCCTGAAGCCTGTATTCATGGGCACGGACGAGGCGGCCAAGGCTGAGAGCCGAGCTTGCGTCGCCTTCGTGCTCGACGAGATCTACAAGCTGTTGCATCCGATGATGCCGTTCATGACCGAGGAGTTGTGGGCGCAGACCGCCGGCGAGGGCCAGGAGCGAGCTTCGCTGCTTTGCCACGCCGCCTGGCCGTCGCCGGACTTCGAGGACGCGGACGCGGCCGCCGACATCAACTGGCTGGTCGATCTCGTCTCCGGCATCCGCTCGGTGCGCTCGGAAATGAACGTGCCGCCGGCGGCGATCGCGCCGCTGATGGTGATCGGCGCCAACACGCTGACGCAAGAGCGGCTGGAGCGCCACGCCCAGGC
>NZ_RZSG01000657.1:0-3408 GCF_003997725.1 Mesorhizobium sp. M4A.F.Ca.ET.050.02.1.1 | reverse complement strand
ATGGTGGAGGACGCTTCGTGTCTGCGTTGAGGTGGGGACAGGGCAAGGGGGCGGGCGCCGGGCCGGCGCTGTTCGGTCTGCCATTGTCGTTCGACCATTTCGTGTTGCCGCGCATGTTTCGCCGGCCGGTGCGCGTCCTGGTGCGCCTCGGCGGTGGTGAATTCACCGCCCCGCCTTTCTCCGCTGCGATCCTTTCGGCTGTGCTGATTGGGTCCGGCAGCGCCTACGGCGCCTATCTTGGCGGGCAGATCGACGGCGTCGTTCAGGGCATCACGGCGCGCACCGGTTTCGCAGTCGATCAGATCAAGGTGGTTGGCAACCGCGAGACCTCCGAGATCGACATACTGGACCGGCTCGAGCTTGACGGCTGGACCTCGCTGATCGGATTCGATGCCGAGGCCGCGCGCGAGCGGATCAGGACGCTACCCTGGGTCGAGGTCGCGGCGGTACGCAAGGTCTATCCGCATACGCTGGAAGTGCGCGTCGAGGAGCGTGAGCCTTTCGCGCTCTGGCAGCAGGGCAATTCGCTTTCGGTCATCGAGCGCGACGGCCAGGTCATCGCCCCGTTCTCAGGCGGCAAGCAGGCGCTGCTGCCGCTGATCATCGGCACCGGCGCGCCAGCCACGGCGCCGGACTTCCTTGCCAAGGTGAAGCGCTATCCCGAGCTTGCGGCGCGAGTCAAAGGCTATATCCGCGTCGGCGAGCGGCGCTGGGACCTGAAGCTGGAGAACGGCATCACGGTTAAGTTGCCGGAAGACGGCGAAGACCAGGCGATCGCCGAACTGGTCAGGATGGACCGCGACAACGGCCTTCTGACGCGCGACATCGCAGCCGTCGACATGCGCCTGTCCGACCGCCTCGTCGTGCAGTTGACGCCGGAGGCGGCGACGCAGCGCGAGGCCACGCTCAACGAAAAGCCGCAGAATCTGAAGCGCAAGCCGGAGACGAAGATATGAGCTGGCTTGGCGGCAACAGCGACGCCTCCTCGCGCCGGTCCGGCACGCTGACGGTGCTCGACGTCGGCTCGAGCAAGGTTTGCTGTGTGGTGGCGAAGCTGAAGCCGCGTGAGGACGGCAAGCTTTTGCGCGGGCGCTCGCATCGCATCCAGGTGATCGGCATCGGCCACCAGAAATCGCAAGGCGTGAAGTCGGGCGTGGTCGTCGATCTCGACCGCGCCGAGCATGCCATCCGTCTGGCCGTCGACGCCGCTGAGCGCATGGCCGGGCTGACGGTGGATTCGCTGATCGTCAACATGACCGCCGGAAGGCTGAAGAGCGAGACCTTCTCGGCCACGATCAATCTCGGCGGCCATCAGGCCGACGAGGCCGACATCAAGCGCGTGCTTGCCGCCGGTGCCAAGCAGGCGTTGAAGGCCGAGCGTGAGGTGATCCATTCGCTTCCAGTCGGCTTCTCGCTCGACGCCGAGCGCGGCGTGCGCGATCCACGCGGCATGGTCGGCGACACGCTGGGCGTCGACATGCATGTGCTGACAGGCGATTCCGCGCCGCTGCGCAACCTGGAGCTCTGCATCAACCGTTCGCATCTCTCGGTCGAGCGCATGGTGGCAACCCCCTATGCCAGTGGACTTGCCGCACTCGTCGACGATGAGCTCGAGATGGGCGCCGCCTGCATCGACATGGGTGGCGGTACGACGACGATCTCAGTGTTCGCGGAAGGCAAGTTCGTTCATGGCGACGCCATCGCTATCGGCGGCAATCATGTAACGCTCGACATGGCCAAGGGCCTGTCGACCTCTCTCGATGCCGCCGAGCGGCTGAAGGTGATGCACGGTTCGGCGCTGCCCGGCAGCGCGGACGATCGCGACCTCGTCTCGATTCAGCCGATCGGCGAGGAAGGCGAGGTGCCCTTGCAGATACCGCGCTCGATGATGACGCGCATCATTCGCGCCCGTATCGACGAGACGCTGGAGCTTTTGCGCGACCGGCTGAACAAGTCCGGCTACGGCAATGCCGTCGGCAAGCGCGTTGTGCTCACCGGCGGCGCCAGCCAGCTTTCCGGTCTGCCGGAAGCAGCGCGCCGCATCCTCGGCCGCAATGTGCGCATCGGCCGCCCGCTCGGCGTGGCGGGCCTGCCGGAGGCGGCCAAGGGGCCGGCGTTCTCGACCCCGGTCGGGCTTTTGATCTATCCGCAGATGGCGAGCTTCGAGAGCCATTCGGTGAAAGGAATTTCCGGTCTCAGGATGACTGGAACGGGTGGAAAACTGCATCGCATGAGTCAGTGGTTGAGAGACAGTTTCTAAAATTGACGGGGACAGCCCCATAGGCGGCCGCAGCGGCGAAGCGGCGGGAAAGGGAAAAGACGGAGACAATGACCATCAATCTGCAAAAGCCGGACATCACCGAGCTGAAGCCACGCATCACCGTGTTTGGTGTAGGCGGCGGCGGCGGCAATGCGGTCAACAACATGATCACCGCCGGCTTGCGCGGTGTCGAGTTCGTGGTGGCGAACACCGATGCGCAGGCGCTGACCATGTCGAAGGCGGAACGGCTGATCCAGCTTGGCGCGCATGTCACCGAGGGTCTCGGCGCCGGCTCGCAGCCGGAGGTCGGCCGCGCGGCGGCGGAGGAATGCATCGATGAGATCATCGATCACCTCTCCAATACCCATATGTGCTTCGTCACCGCCGGCATGGGCGGCGGCACCGGCACCGGCGCTGCCCCGGTAGTCGCCCGCGCCGCGCGCGAGAAGGGCATTCTCACCGTCGGCGTCGTCACCAAGCCGTTCCACTTCGAGGGCCAGCGCCGCATGAAGACGGCCGACTTGGGCATCGAGGAACTGCAGAAATGCGTCGACACGCTCATCGTCATTCCCAACCAGAACCTGTTTAGGCTGGCCAACGACAAGACCACCTTCGCTGATGCCTTCGCCATGGCCGACCAGGTGCTCTACTCGGGTGTCGCCTGCATCACCGACCTGATGGTCAAGGAAGGCCTGATCAACCTCGACTTCGCCGACGTCCGCTCGGTGATGCGCGAGATGGGCAAGGCGATGATGGGCACGGGCGAAGCTTCGGGCGAGGGCCGCGCCATGGCCGCCGCCGAGGCAGCGATCGCCAACCCGCTGCTCGACGAGACCTCGATGAAGGGCGCCAAGGGCCTGCTGATCTCGATCACCGGCGGCCGCGACCTCACCCTGTTCGAGGTCGACGAAGCCGCGACCCGCATACGCGAAGAGGTCGATCAGGACGCCAACATCATCCTCGGCGCCACCTTCGACGAGGAGCTGGAAGGCGTAATCCGCGTCTCGGTGGTCGCCACCGGTATCGACAAGTCGGCGGCCGAAATCGCCGCGGCACCGATCTCGATCCGTGCCGCACCGCAGAAGCCGGTCAGCCGTCCTGCCGCCCCGGTCGCGGAAAGCCGGCCGGCGCCGGTCCAGCAGCAGACC
>NZ_RZSG01000656.1:0-3419 GCF_003997725.1 Mesorhizobium sp. M4A.F.Ca.ET.050.02.1.1 | reverse complement strand
CCGCGCGTGCGCCAGTCGGCGCATCTCGGCATCGGCGGCACGCTCGCCGGCAATGCGCTGACCGTCGCCACCATGCGCGCGGTGCTGGAGGAGGTGCTGACCCCCGCCAATTTCGAGGTCATGATCGCCAATGCCTCGCGCCTGGCCGAAGCCGCGCGCGGCATCATCAGCGCCAGCAGATTGCCCTGGCATGTGACGCAGGTCGGCGCCCGCGCCGAGATCATGTTCATGCCCGCACCGCCGACGAACGGCGCCGATGTCATTGCCGGCCGGCGCGGCGACCTCGAGACGCTGCTGCATGCCTTCTACATGAACGAGGGCATATTGGTGACGCCGTTCCACACCATGTTCCTGATGTGTCCGGCGACGTCGCCGGCCGACGTCGACCGCCACACGGAAGTCTTTGCCCGCTTCGTCGATCTCGTCCGCGGCGCGGGGGTCGTCTGAAGCCGACATTACCGGCCCAGCCTGATCAGGAAACCGAACGTTAGACAAGGAATTAACTTTGCGGAGGCTGGAGCTACACCAGCGCGCCGCAAACGGCTATCTATCGTCGCGGAATCATACTTCGGGGTCATGAGAGGCGCGGCTTGCAACTGGACCTGAAAACCATTGAAGCGCTTGCCCCTGACCAGGCCTCGCTCAGCGCCGCCTCGAAGCTGACCAAGCGGTCGAACTGGCCTCGGCTCGAGACAAATGAGCAACTGGGGCTCATCTGGGGCGAATGCCAGGGCTCGGGATCGAATCCCTACCGTGTAGCATTCGATACCGGCGACCATGGCTACAAATGCACCTGTCCGTCGCGGAAATTCCCGTGCAAGCACATACTGGGGCTGATGTGGATCGGCGCCACCGCGCCGGCCAGCTTCGATCGCGTCGAGCAGACGCCGGATTGGGTCAACGACTGGCTCGGCCGGCGCCGCCGGCCCGGGCAGCCAGCGACGCAGGCGGCAGCAAACTCGGAAGGCAAAAGCATCGACGAGGCATCGCGGCCCGAGCAGAGCGCTCCGGTCGAAGATGCCGTGGCCGCTGAACGCCGCGAGGCGGCACAGCGCAAGCGGGCCGAGGACACGCGAAGCGCCGTGGCGGCAGCGCTGGACGAGCTCGATCAATGGATAGCCGACCAGCTCCGGCTCGGCCTTGCCGGGTTCGTCGATGCCTGCAGCGAGCGCTGCCGCCGCATTGCAGCCCGGCTGGTCGACCTCAAGGCCACAGCGCTTGCCGGCCGCGTCGACGAGTTGCCGGCGCGGTTGATGGCGCTGCGCGGCGAGGAGAAGCCGGATGCCGCGATCCGCGAGCTCGGCAAGCTGGTGATGCTCGCCAAGGCTTGGCGCGCCACGCCCGATGATCCCGAGCTGAAACGACTTGTGTCGACATCTGAGACGCGCGAGCAGGTCCTCGCCAACCCCGACGCCGTTCAGGTCGAGAGCGATTGGGAGGTGCTCGGCGAGAAGATAGAAACCCGCCGCGACGGGCTTGTCAGCCATGCGACATGGCTGCTCGATCTGAAGAGCCCGGCGCCGCGATTTGCCGTTCTGCTCGATTTCTTCCCGGCTTCGGCCGGGCGCCGGTCCGGCGCCTTCGCGCCGGGAGATCGCTTCAAGGCCAAGCTCGTATTCTATCCATCGCGCAATCCGCTACGGGCGCTGGTCGTGGAACGGCTCGGTGATTCGGCACCAGGCGCTTGGCCAGCCTTCGGCTCGGACGCAGCCGGCGATCCGCTTGCCGCCTATGCCGCCTTCCAGGACGGCGCGCCATGGCTGTCGGATTGCCCGGTCATCCTGCCTGCCGGCGCGATCGCGCTGGACGAGAAGGAAGGCGCCTGGTGGCAGGCTGCGGGCGATCCGCACGGCATTGCCCTGCCTGTCGCGGGATCGGTCAACCAGACATTGCTCGGCCTCGAGCTTGCAGCCACGGCGGCGCTCTGGAACGGCGCCAGGCTCGAGCTTCTTGCGTCGCAGAGCAATATGGGGAGGCTCGATCTGTCGTGAACGAACTCGAGCAGGCAGGGCTGGCAAGGTTGCGCGACGGCTGGATTTCCGGCGGCGCCGCTTTCGAACTTGCCCCTGCCGAATGGAAGGAAGTGGCGGCTGCGGCCAGCCCGGACGAGCAGCAGAGGCGGCTGCTGGCCATTGCCGCGCAGGCGCTCGATGTCGCGCTTCGGCCGGCGGCGGCGAAAACCTTGAAACGCCGTCCGCCGCTGCCGGTGCTGGCCATGCCGACGCTCCCGGAACGGCTGCGGCCGTTGCTGCGTGCTGCATTGAAATATGCAGCCGAAGTGAGGCTCAAGACCCGCGTGGCCGCGCTCGTCGCCAGCCGCGGCTTCGTGCTGCATCCGATGGATTGGATGCCCGCTGCGTCGGATCAGGAAAGTCCCGAGGTCTATGCCCCTTGGGTCGACTGGCAGGCAGGCGCGGACGGTGAGAAACAGTCCCGGCGCGAGCAACTGACTGCGGAGACCTGGGATGATTTCTATCCCGCGGCGCGCCGTACCGCACTGATCGATTTGCGGCGCACCACACCTGCCTTGGCGCGAACGCTTATCGAGACCAAAGGGGCCAGCGAGCCGGCGGAGGTCAGGCTAGCGCTCGTCGAACTCATGCGCTTCGGCCTGGGTGCCGACGACGTGCCGTTCCTGAAGAGCCTGTCCGCCGATCGCTCGGGCAAGGTGCGCGAAATGGCCGGCCGGCTCCTGGCAAGGTTGGGAGAGCATGGCAATCCGGCTGATGGCGGGTCGGAAGATCCGACAGCCGAGCTTGCCGCTTTCATCGAGGAAGGTAAATCCGGCTTCATTCGCCGCCGCACCACCTACGCACCGACAAAACTCAAGTCGCCTGCGCAACAAGCCCGTCGCGCCGACTTGTTCGCATCCTGCTACCTCGGCGATCTTGTCGCTCGCTTCGGCAAGACAGAGCCTGAATTCATCGGCGCATGGCAATTCGGCGTCGATGACAATGCCGATCGTTTTCTCGTTCTAATGGTCTCGGTGTCCGGCAGCGATGCGGCGGTGGCCTGTTTGGCGGATATGCTTGTCGCCGAAGGCGGCAAGCTGGCGCTTCTCGTCCTCCAACTCATGTTGCGTTTGGACGGCGGCAGGAAGCGTCTCCTGATCAGTCAGATCCTGAATGACGCGCAGAATCTGCACGCGCTAAATCAGGTCGAAGGCGCCGAAGCAGGCTGGCTGGAATGGGGCGACCTCGCAAAAGGCAAGACGCTTTCGGCGCTGCGCTCCGCCGTCTCGGGCGACAACGACGTCATGAAACGAAGCGCTGAGCAGTATCTCGAGGCCATAGGCTTTCTCGCCACGGCGGCGACGGCGGAGAAATTGATCGGCGAGGTCGTCGCCGCCGGCCTGCCGCCCGCATCCCCATCGCTCGGCCTGCTGCGGATCAACGCGGCGCTGGCCGAAAAGCCTTCCC
>NZ_RZSG01000655.1:0-3432 GCF_003997725.1 Mesorhizobium sp. M4A.F.Ca.ET.050.02.1.1 | reverse complement strand
GGATGATCCCGCTCCCCTCGGGATCATCCCTCCCCCGGAAACGCCGCCCCTCACCGGGCGGCGTTTTCGTTGGTTGGCTCGACACGGGCTGACTGCCGGCGTCAGCAGCCTGGCCAGGAAGGCACTCATCAGACGATGCGATGAGCCGATTGCTACTTATCAAGCACGCTTTAGTGTCGCTCGATGCCCTTCGCCGCCAGGATGCCATCGACGGCTGGCGACATCAGAAATTCCGACAGTTGCCTGGCAGCTTCCGCGTCCGTTGAATGGGCGCTGATGCCGATGGCGAAGTCAATGTAACTTTGGAGTTCTGCCGGAAACCGCCCGACAAGCATGACCTCGGGAGCGGCGGCGAGAATCGAAGTCACAGGCACCACCCCCAGCTCGGCTTCCCCTCGGCCTACGGCCGGCGCTGTCTGCCCTCCTGGTATGGCCACCAGCCTAGGCTTCACCTCATCGGATATTCCCAAGCGTTCCAGCAAACCGGAGAAGTAGCCACCGCTGGTCCCGTCACTGGCGTAAGCGATTGATCTGGCGCTCTTCAACGCATGTCCGAATGCTTGCACGGACCCAATATCGAGCGCTCGACTGCCTGCCTTGGCCGCCACCCCCATTGCTATCCGGCCAAACGCGACCTGGCTTCCCGCCCTGACCTTTCCCAGGGCGGTCAGATCCTCAACCAGGTGCGGATTGGTGATGACGAGGTCAAAAGGCTCCCCGGCCTCAATCTGCTTCTTTACCGTCGGATTGAGTTCCCACTTGACTGCAACATTGAATCCTGTGGCCGTTTCGAACCGGGATACGAGAGAAAGGACGGCGGGGCGAACCGCAATTGCGCCAAAAAGCCGGATGTCCTGGTTCATGGCCTGACCTGAAATCGCTCGAGACGACCTTCCTTATAGTACGCATCCAAGCCTGCGCTCCAGGGTCCGGCAATTCTTTACTCTGCCTTCGTGCCGACCTCCACTTTGGCGTGACGCGCTCTAAGCCCGCTTTTGCGGATGGATCGTCTCGCCGCGCTTCAGCATCTCGACGAGGTCGGCGATTTTCTTCCGGCGGCCGGCCTCGGTCTTCATGTTGTGGGTGCGGAAGGTGAGCGCGAAGCGGTTCTGGGCGCTGAGCCCAGCCAGCATCGCCTTCGCCTTCGGATCGGCGTCGATGGCGGCCTGCAGATCCGGCGGGATGGTCATTTCCTTGGCCGAATAGGCGCGCGCCCAGCGGCCGTCGGCCTTGGCCGCCTCGACTTGCCTTAGCCCATGTTCGGTCATGCGGCCCGCCTCGACCAGGCGGGCGACATTGTCGACGTTGATCCTGCTCCAGGTGCTCTTTTTGCCGCGCGGCGTATAGCGCTGCAGGTAGCTCTTGTCGTCCAGGCTCTTGCGCACCGCGTCGATCCA
Source organism: Mesorhizobium sp. M4A.F.Ca.ET.050.02.1.1 (assembly GCF_003997725.1). Taxonomy (NCBI): domain Bacteria; kingdom Pseudomonadati; phylum Pseudomonadota; class Alphaproteobacteria; order Hyphomicrobiales; family Phyllobacteriaceae; genus Mesorhizobium; species Mesorhizobium sp. M4A.F.Ca.ET.050.02.1.1. The sequence continues at coordinate 2,035 of NZ_RZSG01000655.1, read as the reverse complement.
GCCGAAGCACAGCACGACGTCGATGGCCTGCTTCGGCGTGATCGAGGGCAGGCCGGAACCGACCTTGTGTAGCTTGATCCAGACCTCGGTCTCGCTGGCGTGGTGACGGGCGAGCCAGGCACGGAAGCGCCCGGGATCGGCGAATTCATGCACCTTGCCGGGATCGACTTTCACGGGCGGCATCAGACGGATCCTCGTTGCGCAGCGCCGAAACTGCCGATCTCCCCCCTTCTGGAGGAGATCGGCAGCTTCAACCTCACTGCAGATGCGGCTTCCTGAGAAAGCTGTTGCGGTCGGCGGATTTCACGCGGAGCCAGGTTTCGCGGCCGTCGCGCACCACTCTGAGCGGGATTTCGGAGCCGGCCGGGTTCTGCCAGAGCTTGCGGTAGAAGTCTGCCAGCCCGTCGACCTCGCCATCCCTGACATCGGAGATGATGTCGCCCTGGCGCAGGCCGGCCTCGGCGGCGGGGCCGCCTTCGGTGACGCTCATCACCACCACCACGCCGTTCGACTCAGCCGAGAAGGCGCCAAGCCACGGGCGCGGCGGTTTCGCCACCTGGCCGCGGGTCAGGAGATCGTCGAGGATCGGCGGCAGAAGGTTGATCGGCACGATCATGTTGATGTCGGCAACCTCGCCGGCACGGCTCATCTGCAGGCGCAGCGACCCGACCCCGAGCAGGTTGCCGACCTTGTCGAACAGCGCCGCCCCGCCCCAGGAAGGATGAGCCGGCGCGATGAAGATCGCCTCGTCGAGCAGGTATTCCCAATAGCCGGCGAATTCCTGCTTGGTGACGATATGGGCGCGAACGCTCTGGCCGATGCCGTCGACCAGCGACACGGCATCGCCAACGCTGGCCTTGTGGGCATCGCCCAACGCCACCGCAGGCAGGCCGAGCGGCGACAGCGCCTGCACCAGGCCGAAACCCGATTCCTGGTCGTAGGCTAGCGCATGCGCGGGCACGACGCGGCCGTCCTGGTCGGTCAGCCAGACCTCCTCGGCCTCAGTGATGAGATAGCCGATGGTCAGCACCAGCCCATCGTCGCGGATGACGACGCCGCTGCCCTCGCGGCGCGTGCCCAGCGTGTTGGCGGTGAAGGCATCGTCCGGAACCGTGGCGCGGACGGCCACGACGGAGCGCGAGATTTGTTCGAGGGTCATCGGTTCATCCTGGGGGGGTCGGTTTCTTCTATAGGTATGGCGGATGGGGTGAGGCGCAAGGGTTGCCTTTCCCTCTTCCCTTGGGAAGAGCTCAGCAGCGCTGGCCCAGATAATAGTTCAACAAATTTTGGACTTCCCTATTTGACGCGCGCCCGGTCGCACCTAAGTTTAGCTCGAACCGACCGATCAATCCGCGCCCCCGCCAACCCTCAAGGCTCCCCCATGAACCAATACACCCCGCCGAAAGTCTGGACCTGGAACAAGCCGAATGGCGGCACTTTCGCCAGCATCAACCGGCCGATCGCCGGCCCGACGCATGACAAGGAACTGCCGGTCGGCAAGCACCCTCTGCAGCTCTATTCGCTGGCCACGCCCAACGGCCAGAAGGTGACGATCATGCTGGAGGAGCTTCTGGCGCTGGGCCACAAGGGTGCCGAGTACGACGCCTGGCTGATCCGGATCAACGAAGGCGACCAGTTCGCCAGCGGCTTCGTCGAGGTCAATCCCAACTCCAAGATCCCGGCGCTGATGGACCGCAGCGGCGAGAAGCCGATCCGTGTCTTCGAATCCGGCTCGATCCTGACCTATCTGGCGGAAAAGTTTGGCGCATTCTTACCGAAGGATCCGGCGGCACGGGCCGAAACCTTCTCCTGGCTGTTCTGGCAGATGGGCTCGGCGCCCTACCTCGGCGGCGGCTTCGGCCATTTCTACGCCTATGCGCCGGAAAAGATCGAGTATGCGATCGACCGCTTCGCTATGGAGACCAAGCGGCAGATGGACGTGCTCGACCGCAGGCTGGCGGAGAGCGAGTACCTCGCCGGACCGGACTACACGATTGCCGACATGGCGGTGTGGCCCTGGTATGGCGGGCTCGCC
>NZ_RZSG01000654.1:0-3433 GCF_003997725.1 Mesorhizobium sp. M4A.F.Ca.ET.050.02.1.1 | reverse complement strand
GGTGTCGGCAAGCGAGGTGTTGAGGCGGATCTGGCTGCCATTGCGCGTCAGAGTGCCGCTGACGATGTAGCGCGCGCCAAGCGCGTTGCCGATTACCCGCGTGCCCAGGCTATCGTCGCGAAATTGGAAGCTAGAGCTCTTGGCGATCACTGAAAGCCATCTCGTGTTCGAGAGGCCGTAGATAATGTCCTCGGCGATGCCATCGGCCATGTAGCCGACGTCGCGCTCGCCACCATCGCCGGCGAAAGGCAGCACGGCAATCGCCGGCGGGCCTTTGGGCGGCGACTTTTGCTGGCTGACGGCTGGCGAAATGGCGGCGAGCGGCGCCGCTGGCGACGCATTGCCACCGCGGCCCGCTATCATCACCCGCACCGGCAGCGCGATGTTCTTCAGCATGAATTCGCCAAGGTCGGTGAATTCCGCCGCGGTCTTGTCCTTCACGTGGTGCCATGTCGTCTCCGAAATGGCGAGGCCGTCATGCGGCGCGAACTCCTGCAGCCTGGCGGCGATGTTGACGTCGTCGCCATAGAGGCGGCCCTCGCGCACGATGACGTCGCCGGTGTTGATGCCGGCGCGAAACGGCATGCGCATGTCCTCGGCGACGGCGGCGTTAAGCGCTACGATCCTACCCTGGAAATCGAAGGCGGCGCGCAAGGCTTCGATCGGATTGCCGAATTCGGCCATGATGCTGTCGCCGGCGTCGCCGAAAGTCCGGCCGCCAAACGCCACGCAGCTATCGGCGATAATGTCGCGTCGTTCCTCGAAAGCGGCGACGGCCAACTCGTCGTCGATGCCCATCAGCCGCGAGAATCCGACGGCATCGATAGAAATGATGGTCGCCAGCTGACGGGTGTAGTTCCGTTCAGCCATGGTCGAAGCCCCCGGTCCCTGCTTGCGGTCCAGCACAGGCGACTTCCGCTTTGTTGAACACTTCACCGTTTGCCGACGAATGATCGTCGGCAGGCTCGGCGCGCCGTTGCCACCCTGTTATGTTAGCAAGTCTAACAGGGTCTTCGCAAAAGCTCTACTACGATCAGCTAATTGAACGCAGCGCGCGGCCGCTTGCATGGTTAGCCGTTTGTTACTCAGGTTGTGCATTGTTAGCTCGCCCTTTCGTATTGGAATTACTGAATTTTCTCTATTTCAGCTGGGCCGAATGCACATGGCTCCGTCGTCACCCGCAGTCGCCAGGCCGCCCCTGGAACAGGCGTTGTACTCCACTGGCGGAACCAACAGGGACGCGGGCGAGTTCTTTACGGCATCCATGCCAGCACGAGATGAGGGGCAATCATGCGCACTGTTGTTTTGACGACCGGCCTTGCGGTTCTTCTCCTCGGTGGACCCGCCTTCGCGGCCGATGAAAGGCCGCTGCCGCCATCGAACGCCAAGAAGCTGTCGGAGATCATCGCCAAGGTCGAGCAACGTCCTGACTTCCGCTATGTGAAGGAGGTTGACTGGGACGGCGGTGTCTACACCGTTACCTACTATACGACCGACAAGGCGAAGGTCGAAATCTCCTACGACCCGGTGACCGCAGAACCGAGCGAGGCCAGATAGGACGCTGCGCCGCCACCATTCGACCATTCCGCACCGCGCACTCTCTGCGGATCGCGGCGGACCGGCGATGCCTGTCGTCGCCTCGCCTCCCCTTGCACAAAACCGGCTTTGATGGCTGACTGCTGCTCCACGGATGCGGGCACGGGGGTGCAGGGCAGTGGTAAAACACGTATTGAAGCGCGTCCTGATGATGCTTGCCGGCTATCTGGTGGCCGTTCTCGTCGGGCTGATCGCAGTAGCGGCGATCTATGGGATACTCAGTTCGCTGCCCAACGCGCCGGCCTATTTCGACCTCATGGGCGTCAGCCCGATCGCCGTGCTGCTGGTGCCGCCGCTCGGCATGTTCGTCTACTTCCTGACGATCATCCTGACGTGGATGCAGACCCTCGCCTTCGCCCTGATCGCGGAGTTTTTCTCGTTGCGCAGCTTCCTGCTGCACATGGTCTTCGGCGCCATTGCGGCGGCCGCAGGTTTCACGCTGATCTGGCCGGACGCGCCTGAGAGTCCCGAGCGCTGGGCCGACACTGGGATCATCGCCGCCGCCGGCCTGGTCGCCGGCCTGATCTATTGGCTGATCGCCGGGCGCGACGCCGGCTTCAGACGCCCGCTCTTCGAGCGCGCCTGAGCTAGCTCGCCGGAGAGCGCACCGCCTCGGTCGCGTCCAGCGCCTGCATCAGCCTCGTGTCACGGTCGTAGACGTCGTTGAAATACTCGACATTGCCGGACATGTCGGGCCAGGCGGTGAAATAGGCGACATAGACAGGGATGGTGCGGGTCACCTTTTCGGTCGAATGACCGTGCTTCAACTTCTCGGCGATGTAGTCGACCGAGGTGCCGAGCACCGCCGCCGCCATGCCGCGCGGATCCTGCAAGCGCACGCAGCCATGGCTGAGCGCGCGCATGTCGCGCTCGAAGAAGGATTTCTGCGGCGTGTCATGCATGTAGATGGCGTGCTTGTTGGGGAACAGGATCTTCAGCTCACCCAACGCATTGGCCTCGCTCGGCTGCTGGCGCACGCTGTAGGGGATGTTGGCGCCGTAGGCGCCCCAATTGACCGCCGATGACGGCACGCGCCGCCCGCTCGAATCCGTCACTTCATAGCCGGCACGGTCGAGATAGCCCGGATCGTTGCGCAGCCTGGGCAGCATCTCATTGACGATGATCGATTGCGGCACCCCCCAATAGGGATGGAAATCGACCTGTTCGATCTGGTCGTAGAAGAAAGCCGTCTGGTTGGTAACCTTGCCGACGACCGCGCGGGTTTTCAGCTTCTCCTCGCCATTGTCGATATAGGCGGCGGTGAAGGCCGGCTGGTTGATGAAGACACGCGGGCTGCCGAGATCGGACGGTAGCCAGCGCAACTCTTCCAGCGCGACCTCGACCTTGGTGATCTTGTCGGCTTTGGAAGTTCCGGCGAGCGACGCCACCGTACGCGGACCGATCACGCCGTCACCCTTCATGCCGGCCCGCTTCTGCACCGCCTTGATGACAGGCACCAGCTCGGGATCGTAGAGCTCGCTCTTGCCCAGCCTGGCAAGGACCTCGCCATAGTCGCCGCCCATCTCGTCATCTAGGTTGCGCGCGATCAGCGTCAGGACCTTGGGCAGTTCGGGACTGCTCTCGCCTGGCTTCAGCAACAGCTTGGGGTCGACGACGATCTCGTTTTCCTCGCTGGCCTGCAGCGCTTCCAGCTCGACGCGCAGCGCCTGATACTCCGCGTTCTGCGGATGGCGCGATTCCAGATAGGTGCGAACCTCCTGCGTGTGCGCAAGCGTCTTCAGCACGCCGTCCATGTCCAGCGGCTTGGCCGGGAAATCATAGTAGCCGGTCATCCGGTTGGGATCGACGCGGCCGCTCTGGGCATCATGGGCATAGC
>NZ_RZSG01000653.1:0-3434 GCF_003997725.1 Mesorhizobium sp. M4A.F.Ca.ET.050.02.1.1 | reverse complement strand
TCGGCGGGCAAAGCCGGATTTCCCTGGAGCGTCGCGGCGGACTGCGCCCCGCCAACCGCCAGCAGAACGGCAAGCGTTGCCCATGCCACGGTTGGACGCAATCTGGTGAGTTGATCGGTCATGGGAATCGAACTGCCTGGACCCCGAAAGGTTCCGCCCTGGTGAATTGATACATTTGACGCAAAGACGCTTAACAATTGGTAACCACATATTTGGGTACGAGCCTCCCCTTTCGCAAATGCGAAAAACCCTGTATGAGCCGCGCAACCGAAAAAGGCGGCGCCTCTGGGCCTGCTGCCCGCAACGCTCCCGAGACCAGACACATGAACCTCCGCAATATCGCGATCATCGCGCACGTCGACCATGGAAAAACCACCCTCGTCGACCAGCTCTTGAAACAGTCCGGCGCCTTCCGCGACAACCAGCGCGTCGCCGAGCGCGCCATGGATTCCAACGACCTCGAAAAGGAACGCGGCATCACCATCCTGGCCAAGGCGACTTCGGTCGACTGGCATGGCACCCGCATCAACATCGTCGACACGCCCGGCCACGCCGATTTCGGCGGCGAGGTCGAGCGCATCCTGTCTATGGTGGATTCGGCGATCGTGCTGGTCGATGCCGCCGAAGGGCCGATGCCGCAGACCAAGTTCGTCGTCGGCAAGGCGCTCAAGGTCGGCCTGAAGCCGATCGTCGTCATCAACAAGATCGATCGCCCGGACGCCCGCCACGTCGAGGTGGTCAACGAGGTGTTCGATCTCTTCGCCGCGCTTGACGCCACCGACGAGCAGCTCGACTTCCCGATCCTGTACGGTTCGGGCCGCGACGGCTGGGTCTCGGAAAACCCCGAAGGCCCGAAGGATCAGGGCCTGGCGCCGCTGTTCGATCTCGTCGTCAAGCACGTGCCGGCGCCGACGGTGCATCCCGGCCCGTTCCGCATGATCGGCACCATCCTGGAAGCCAATCCCTTCCTCGGCCGCATCATCACCGGCCGCATCGAGTCGGGCTCGCTGAAGGCCAATCAGGCGGTCAAGGTGCTGCACCATGACGGCACCCAGATCGAGACCGGCCGTGTCTCCAAGATTCTCGCCTTCCGCGGCCTCGAGCGCCAGCCGATCGAAGAAGCCCAGGCGGGCGACATCGTCGCCATCGCCGGCCTGTCGAAGGGCACCGTCGCCGACACGTTCTGCGACCCGACGGTGACCGAGCCGCTGCATGCGCAGCCGATCGATCCGCCGACGGTGACCATGTCCTTCCTCGTCAATGACAGCCCGCTCGCCGGCACCGAGGGCGACAAGGTGACCAGCCGCGTCATCCGCGACCGCCTGCTGCGCGAAGCCGAGGGCAATGTCGCGCTGAAGATCGAGGAATCGCCGGAAAAGGATTCCTTCTTCGTCTCCGGCCGTGGCGAATTGCAGCTTGCGGTGCTGATCGAGACGATGCGCCGCGAAGGCTTCGAGATCGCCGTGTCGCGGCCGCGCGTCGTCATGCAGAAGGGCGAGAACGGCGAGCTGCTGGAGCCGGTCGAGGAGGTCGTCATCGACGTCGACGAGGAGCATGCCGGCGTCGTCGTGCAGAAGATGTCGGAGCGCAAGGCCGAGATGGTCGAGCTGCGCCCGTCCGGCGGCAACCGCCAGCGCCTGGTCTTCCATGCCCCGACACGCGGCCTGATCGGCTACCAGTCGGAGCTCTTGACCGACACGCGCGGCACCGCCGTGATGAACCGGCTGTTCCATGCCTATGAGCCCTACAAGGGCGAACTGCCCGGCCGCACCAATGGCGTGCTGATCTCCAACGAGCAGGGCGAGTCGGTCGCCTATGCGATGTGGAACCTGGAAGACCGCGGCCCGATGGTCATCGATCCCGGCGTCAGGGTCTATCAGGGCATGATCATCGGCATCCACAGCCGCGACAACGACCTCGAGGTCAATGTTTTGAAAGGCAAGAAGCTCACCAACATCCGCGCCGCCGGCAAGGACGAGGCGGTGAAGCTGACCCCGCCGATCCGCATGACGCTGGAGCGCGCGCTGGCCTGGATCCAGGACGACGAGCTGGTCGAGGTAACGCCGAAGACGATCCGGCTGCGCAAGCTCTATCTCGACCCGAACGAACGTAAGCGTTTCGAGAAGTCGGCCAAGGCGGTCGGCGCGGCGTAAGGTCTTCGCCTGAGCAATCATCGAGGGAGGGAGCACTGCTCCCTCCCTTTTTCGTTTCACGCGCCGGCAGCGGCGACGATGGTGTCGCGATCCGGTTCGTCGCTCAGATCGATACGGATGGCCATGCCGTCGCGCGGCGGCCTGCGCAGCGCCCTGGCGCCATCAAGCTCGACGCAAAGCTGCCGCCGCTCCTCCCAGGCCTGAAGCCGCGAGCGCGAGACGCCGAGTTCGCCAGCCAGCAACCGGTCGAGCCGCAAGGGCACAGGCATTTCCAGAGTGAGCCGCAGGTCCAGCACGGTCGTATGTTCCGGCCGGCGTTCCAGCACATACCTTTCAATGGCGACGTCTGGGAACTCCTCGATGCGTCCGACGTGGCTCCTCAGTACGGCGGCATCGAAGGCATGACGCCGGGCCAGCGCCGGGTCGTTGCTTTCGAGTGCCGCAAGCAGCGCCGGCTCGATGTCGTGGCGGCTGCGGCGCTCGAAAATGGCGAAATTCCAGGAATTGTCGCAGTCGACGCAGCGGTAGATCAGCCAGGCGTCGATGCGCTTGCCGTTGGCGTTGACGCGGAACTTGCCGCTCGATCGATACGGCCTGAGGCCGCGGCAGCGATTGCAGTTGATGAGAGGTCGAGGCGCGATTTCGGGCGCGATCGCCCAGCGGATACGCAAAAGTCCGGACATGCCGAAAGCCCTTCCCGTCGGGAAGTTCGCCAGGTCGGCGATGTCGAGTTGCCCGGGCGGGCACGGCGTGGCTGGAGAGCTGCGGCTTTAAGGAAATCAGGCGTCGCGCAGCGCGCGACAGGTTCAGCAATGCCAAACCGGTCTCGAACCGCCGCCTGAGGAACACATGAAATGATCGGGACGCCGCAACTGCAGCGCCCTGTGTTTTCAGGAGAGTTGACGAGACCGGCGGTTACTGAGGCAAAATGAAGCTCGAAATGAATGTCGGGGCGGCTCTTCTAGCCGCGGCCGACGGGAACGGCAAGGCGGCAATTGTCGAGATCGGCGCCCCGCCCGACCGAAGCGATTGCTTGTTCTTTGCCAATGCTGCCGTTGCTGGCTAGATTGGCGGCCAAACCTCGATCGGAGATTTTGGCCATGCATATCACCTCGCTGCTGATCTTCGCTGCCGCGCTTTTCGTGGCCGCCGGTTCGCCCGGCCCGTCGATCGCCGCCCTTGTCGCAAGGGTGATCGCGAAGGGTTTTCGCGACGTGTTCCCATTCCTGCTCGCCATGTGGATCGGCGAGGGCATCTGGCTGTCGCTGGCAGTGTTCGGGC
>NZ_RZSG01000652.1:0-3439 GCF_003997725.1 Mesorhizobium sp. M4A.F.Ca.ET.050.02.1.1 | reverse complement strand
GAACAGGGTCTGGACGCGCTCATGGTCGGTGCGCCGCGGCTCTGAGGTCGCCGACCACCAGTCGCCGGTGCCGGCATCGCGCAGGAAGATGTAAGAGCCGAGCCGGTCCTCGCTCGGGTCCGGCTGCCAGCGGGTGACGGCAAGGTCGCCGAAACGGCTGTAGCCGGAACCGGTGGCGGTGACCATGACCGAATAGCGGCCATTGGACATGACGTTGGTCGCACGCAGCGCCTTGGCCGGGTCGAGGATGATGCGCGTGTCCGGGCTCTCTGTCTCGGTCTCGTCCTTGGAGCGCTCGTCGGCTTCGGTCCTGACGGTGGCGGTCGGGATGTCGCGCGGCGCCCTCTCCTGCAGCAGGAGCTCGGCCGACTCGATCACCGGGTCGCTGTGGAAACGGTCGCGCAGGCGGCCTTCGAAGATGGCGTCGGCGACGGCTGCGATCGACATGCCGGAATGGTGCGCCATGTAGTTCAGCACTACGGCGTGGTCGGTGCCCTCGGGCACGCGCTGCGGGGTGAAATCGACGGCATCGTAGAAACCGTGCCGGCCAAGCGCGCCGATCGCCTTCAGCCGGGCCAGATTGTGCACCGCCTCCCGCGGATTGAACTGCGCCGCCAGGATCGTGGCGTAGGGCGCAATCACGGTGTTCTGGCCGAGACCGCGCTTGAGGCCGAGGCCGGGTACGCCGAAATTGGTGTACTGGTAGGTCAGCTCGCGGTCGCGGGCATTATAGGCCGCTTCCGAAATACCCCAGGGCACATTCTTGGAGCGCGCGTACTGGATCTGGCGCCTGATGATCAGCTTGCTGGTCTGGTTGAGGATCGAGCCATGCGGCTCCTTCATCACCAGCGGCGGCATCAGGTATTCGAACATCGAGCCCGACCAGGACATCAGCGCGCCCCGGAAGCCGATCTCGACGATCGGCCGGCCAAGCCGGAACCAGTGCTCGGTCGGCAGGTCGCCCTTGGCGATGGCGAACAGGCTGGTGAGCCGCGCCTCCGAGGCGAGCAGGTCGTAACAACTCTCGTCGAGCTGGTGCTCCTCGACCCGGTAGCCGATCGACAGAAGCTTGCGCTCCTGCCGCATCAGGAAGGAGAAATCCATCTCGAAGGCGTAGCGGCGGGCACGCTCGCGCAGGGCCAGAAGCTTGGCGCGCAAGGCCTCGACCGCGTTCTCGTCGTTGTGCGAGTCGTGCACATGCGCCTCGCAGGTGGCTTCGAGCCGCGCCGCCCAGTCGGCGATGACGTCGCTCTTCGGCGAGGCCGCCTCGGTGTGGATGGCGGCGGCGAGCTTGCGTATCTCTCCGGCCAGCACCGCCAGGTTGATGGTGCGGATCGACGCCATCTCGGGCTGTGCCTTGATGGTCATGACGGCGCGGCGCATGCCGTCGAGACGGTCGGCAAGTCGCTGGCGCAGCGGCCTCAGCTGCCGGCGGTCGTCCGGCAATTCCTCAAGGCTCTCGTCGAGGATGGTCACCGTATCGAGGATGCCCTCGAAATCGCCCTGCAGATGCACGGAAGGCGCTTCCGCCCATTCGGCGCAAGCCGCGGCGACCGCCACCAGATGGCCGGCGAGATTGCCGCTGTCGACGGCCGAGATGTAGAGCGGATAGAGCGGCTTCAGCGTCGTCGTGTCGTACCAGTTGTAGAGATGGCCGCGGTCGCGCGGCATGCTCTCGATGGTCGTCATCGTCGCGTCAATGCGCGTGATGGCGTCAGACAGGCTGATCCAGCCGAAGTCGCGCGCCGACACCACCGACAGCAGGTAGACGCCGATATTGGTCGGCGAAGTGCGCGGCGCCACCACCGGCGCCGGGCTTTCCTGGAAATTGTCGGGCGGCAGATGGTGATGCTCGGCCGTCACGAAAGTCTCGAAATAGTGCCAGGTGCGCCGCGCGATGGTGCGCAGCGCATGGATGTCGGCGGCCGAGATGCGCAGCCGGTCCTCGGTCTCGGCCGAGCGGCTGATCCAGCAGGCGACAGCCGGCGAGCCAATCCAGAAGATGGCGAAGAAGAAGGCGACGAAGGCGCCGGTGGAATCGGCCAGCACCGGGATGGCAAGGCCGACGACGCCGATGATCACCGCGCCATACATCATGCCGTAATAGGCGCCGAGGTCACTGCCGCCGCTCTTGTGCGCCTGCGAGGCGGTGCGCCATTCAAGCAGGTTCTGCCGGCTGACGAACAAGCGATAGAGGGTGCGGATGATGGCATCGCCCATCATCCAGGCGAGATGCGCCATCAGCAGCACCTTGAGCGCGACCAGGGCGGTGCCGAAGATGGTGTCGCGCGCCAGCGCCGAAAAATGGCCGCGCGGGGTCTGGTCGCCGCTCTTGGGCAGGATGCCATTGACGATGTCAAAGGTGGGCGCCATGAACAAAGTGAGGATCAGCAGCGCCTGCCATTGCGCGGCTTGCGTGAAGGGCAGCAGGGTCCAGCCGGCGATCGCCGCCATCACCCAGAAGATCGGCGTGAGCGAGCGGCGCAGATTGTCGACCATCTTCCAGCGCGACAGCGCCGGCACGCCGGAGCGCGGATCGAGGATGAAGCCGAGAAGCTGCCAGTCGCCGCGCGCCCAGCGGTGATGGCGTGACGCGTCTACCGAATAGCGGGTCGGGTAGTCCTCGACCAGCTCGACATCGGTGACCAGCGCCGAGCGCGCCAGCGCCCCTTCGAGCAAATCGTGGCTGAGGATGGTGTTTTCCTCGATGCGGCCCTTCAGCGCCGCCTCGAAAGCGTCGACATGGTAGAGGCCCTTGCCGGTGAAGGAGCCGTCGCCGAAGACGTCCTGGTAGACGTCCGAAACGGCAAAGACATAGGGGTCGAGGCCGCGGTTGGCGGAGAAAACGCGCTGGAAGAAGGAGGCGTCGTCGCCGCTGGTCAGCGAAGCGGTGATGCGTGGCTGCAGAATGGTGTAGCCAGCGGTGACGACGCGTTTTGAGGCGTCGAAATGCGGCCTGTTGAGAGGGTGGCTGAGCTTGCCGGCCAAGCTGGCCACTGCATCGCGGGTGGTGCGCGTGTCGGCGTCCAGCGTCATCACATGGACGACGTTTTCCGGCAGCGGCACGTCAAGCGGCAAATAGGTGGTGTCGCTGTCACCGCGCAGCAGAAGGTTCAGCTCATGCAGCTTGCCGCGCTTGCGCTCCCAGCCCATCCAGCAGCCCTGCGCGGCGTTGTAGAGCCGGCGCCGGTGCAGGACATAGAAGAGCGGCGCACCTTCGGTCGGATAGCGGGCGTTGAGCCTGGCGATCTCGTCGCGGGCAAATTGCAGGATCTCGATGTCGGCGGCGTCGATCTCGGTCTTCGAATCCGGCCAGTCCGAAAGCAGCGCGAAATGGATTTCGCCCGCCGAATTGGCGAGGTGATGTACCTCGATGTTGCGGATATTCTCCTCGACATCGTCGCGCGAGCCGATCAGCGAGGGCACCACGACCAGCGTG
>NZ_RZSG01000651.1:0-3443 GCF_003997725.1 Mesorhizobium sp. M4A.F.Ca.ET.050.02.1.1 | reverse complement strand
CCATTGCGGCGCAGCGCGTGCTCGCCCATTCCGGAATGGGCGAGCACGCGCTGCGCCGCAATGGAATGGCGTTGCACGATGCCTTTGCACAGGCCGATCACCGCATCGATCTGCCGCCTGGGGAAATCGGGATAACCGAGCGAATGGCCGGGATTGACGATCTCGATGCCGACAGAGCAGGAGTTGATGTCCGTTCGCCCGAACCACGAGCTCTTGCCGGCATGCCAGGCGCGGTCGCTTTCGCGAACCATTTGCACGATGCGGCCGTCTTCGTGGATCAGATAGTGAGCGGACACATCGCTCGCCGGATCGCACAGCCACGCTTCGGCGCCGGGTCCGGTCGCCATGCCCGTATAGTGCAGCACGATCATGTCGGGTTTCAACGTCTCGCGCCGCGGGCCGAAATTCGGCGATACCCTGACCTCGGCGCCTGGCTGGTCGGGCAGGAAACCGCTCATGCGTGCCTGAGGCCCCGTTCGATCATCTCATAGGCGGCATTGATCGCCGCGAGCCTGGTGGTGGCAATCTTGATGAATTCCTGCGGCAGGCCGCGCGCGATCAGCCGATCGGGATGATTGTCCGAGACCAGTTTGCGGTAGCGCTTCCTGACCTCCTCGAACGGTTTTCCGCGCTCGATGCCGAGCACGACATAGGGATCGCCGGCGCCGAGATTGACGTGCCTGGCCAGGATGCTCTGATAATGTGCCTCGTCGATGCGGAAGATCTCGGCAATACGGTGCAGGAACCGGCCTTCGTGCTCATGAATCAGCCCGTCGGCCTTGGCGATGTGGAACAAGCCGTCGAGTATGTCTTCCAGCATCATGCAGTTCGCATGGCCGGAGCCGCACAATTGCGCCATGCGCTGGGCATAGATCTCGAAGCCTGCCACATCGCGCTTGGCTAGGTCGTAGAGCCGCGCCACATTGCGCGTCTCTTTCGGCGGCACATCGAATATTTCCTGGAAGGCGCGCACCTCATCCTGGGTGACGATGCCGTCGGCCTTGGCCATCTTGGCCGAGAGCGCGATCATCGCTACCGAAAAGGCGACGCGGCGGCGCAGATCGGCATCGCCGGAGAAAACCGTTCGCACGGCTTCGACGACATCGGCGACGCCCGATGACGCTGAAGACGTAACACGAACGATGAAGTCGCCGAGGCGGTCCCAAATCGACATGAGGCTTCTTAGTGCGAACTGCCCACCGCTATCAAGCGCAGACAGTGCCGCAGGCCCATTGGGTCCGGGTCATATGATGTTGCTGGCGCAAGCCTCTGGCGCCGGTAGCTGAAAAGAAAGAAGGCCGGTAGGGGACCGGCCTTCTTCGCCTTGTGAACTACTGCGCGGGCGCAGCAGGTGCTGCCGGAGCCGGTTCGGCTGGTTTCGTAGCGTCAGGAGCCGGAGTAGCCGGCTTCATAGGCTCTTCGGCGGCCGGCGGATTGGTGCTCTGGGTTGTGGTGTTGTCCGTCCCGCTGTCGCTGCAAGCCGCAACTCCGAGCAGGGCGAGCGCCGAAAGGGACGCCAGAATGAGCTTCTTCATGATATCTCTCCTTCAATCGACGCTCACATTCTGGTGAGCGGTCGAAGGAGAAATGCATCAGCCGGCGTGGAGTTTCGTAACGTTGCATTTCCGCATGTAACATCATCTGGGCGATTGCCGGCCGCCGAATGGCGCACTAACAGGGTAAGCCAAGCACCAGATTACGCAGGGAAAATTCCAGGAGCCGCGATGACCGAAAAATGGGATTTCTGGATCGACCGCGGTGGCACCTTCACCGACGTCATCGGCCGCGACCCGCAAGGCGGACTGCATGCCCGCAAGCTGCTGTCAGAAAATCCGGAAGCCTATGCGGACGCTGCCATTCAGGGCATTCGCGACCTGCTTGGATTGAAATCCAGTTCCGCCATTCCGCCGGGGCTGATCGGCGACATCAAGATGGGCACCACTGTCGCCACCAATGCGCTGCTCGAGCGCAAGGGCGACCGTGTGCTCCTGCTTACCACCAAGGGTTTTCGCGACGCGCTTCGCATCGCCTATCAGGCGCGCCCGGATATCTTCGCCAAGGAGATCATCCTGCCCGAACAGCTCTATGAGCGCGTCGTCGAGATCGATGAACGCGTGCGCGCCGACGGCTGGGTCGAACGTTTGCTCGACGTCGCCGCCTGCCACCCGGCAATCGAACAGGCCAAAGCCGACGGCATCGATGCGGTCGCTATCGTCTTCATGCATGCCTGGAAATATCCCGACCACGAGAAGGCTGTCGCCAAAGTCTGCCGCAAGCTCGGCTTCGCCCAGGTTTCTGTCAGCCACGAGGTCTCGCCGCTCATCAAGCTGGTCGGCCGCGGCGACACCACCGTGGTCGACGCCTACCTGTCGCCGATCCTGTCGCGCTATGTGCAAAGGGTGGCGGGCGAACTGGGTGCCGGCCCCCGCCTGATGTTCATGATGTCGTCAGGTGGTCTCACCGCCGCCGATATGTTCCAGGGCAAGGACGCGCTGTTGTCCGGCCCGGCCGGAGGCGTCGTCGGCATGGTCGAGACGGCGAAGCTCGCCGGTTTCGAAAAAGTCATCGGCTTCGACATGGGCGGCACCTCGACCGATGTCGCCCACTATGACGGCGAGTATGAGCGCGCCTTCGACACCGAGGTTGCCGGCGTGCGCATCCGCGCGCCGATGATGCGCATCCATACCGTTGCCGCCGGCGGAGGCTCGATCCTGCACTATGAGGCGGGCCGCTTCCGCGCCGGGCCGGATTCCGCCGGCGCCAATCCCGGCCCGGCCGCCTATCGGCGCGGCGGCCCGCTCGCCGTGACCGACGCCAACGTCATGCTCGGCAAGCTGCAGCCCGATTACTTCCCGGCGATCTTCGGTCCCGGCCAGGACCAGGCGCTCGACGTCGACACCGTGCGCGAAAAATTCACCGCGCTGGCCGCCGAGATCGGCGATGGCCGCTCGCCCGAGGCGGTCGCCGAAGGCTTCGTCACCATCGCCGTCGAGAACATGGCCTACGCCATCAAGAAGATCTCGGTGCAGCGCGGCTATGACGTCACTGAATATCTCTTGAACTGCTTTGGCGGCGCTGGCGGCCAGCACGCCTGCCTGGTCGCCGATGCGCTCGGCATGGAAGCGGTGCTGATCCATCCCTTCTCTGGCCTGCTATCGGCTTATGGCATCGGCCTGTCGTCGGTGTTCGCCTCGCGCCAGCAGGCGCTGCTCAAGCCGCTCGCCGAAGAGTCCAGGACGGCGATCGACGAGCTTATCGCAACGTTGAGGAAAGCCGTCATCGCTGAATTCGCGGCACAAGGCATCGCCGAGAGCGCGGTCGCTTCCAGGCCCGTCCTGCAGATCCGCTATGACGGCACCGACACGGCGCTGCCGGTGAATTTCGCCAGCGGCTCAATATTCCAGGCGAGGCGCGATTTCGAAGTCGCCCACAAGGCGCAATTC
>NZ_RZSG01000650.1:0-3445 GCF_003997725.1 Mesorhizobium sp. M4A.F.Ca.ET.050.02.1.1 | reverse complement strand
CCCGAGACGGCTGGCGTCTCGGCGCCTGTTTTTGGACCCGGCCGGACTCTTCTCGGCGCACTCACCCTTGCCGGCCCAAGAACGCGCGTGGACGCAGCCTTTCTGCGCCGCATGACCGCGCCCTTGCTCGAGGCGGCGGCTCGCGCCACCCGCGCCTTCGGCGAAGACGCCTCGATGCTCGAACGAGCAAGTTTGAAAGCCGTTCATCGCCGATAAGGCACTGGAAACTCTTTGAACTTTGTTTCCATGACTTGGTCCCGATTTGTCAGGCTTTCGAGCGCCGGCAAATTGGAAGCAGTCGAACTGAAATAGTATTTGCCTAAAATCCTATCCTATACCCTTGCGAAAGCAACATGTGGAAGAAGACAGGCTGTCTCGAGTAAAAATACTCGGCAAGTTTATTGGCTGTTAAGGCCGACATGCTACTCGGGCTGTTGTCGCATGACGAGCAGCGACATGAGGGAGAGAGGTTTCGCCTGGCCTGCAATTGCCTCGGTCAGGCCCAGCGGGTTCACGGGGGCCATGGCAATTTCCATGGAAGCTTGATGAGGCTGTCACCGGCGCTTTCCAGCCCACGTCTTGTCGGCTTGGTCTGGCCATTCATCCTCGTGGTCCTTGTCCAGGCTCTGGTCGCCGGCGGCAGCCTCTATACGCTTTCGGCGGTTCGCGCCTATGTCGGCGGCGAAAGCCATTGGTCGAAAGGACAGAAAGAGGCCATCTATTTCCTCAGCCTCTATGCCGATACCGGCAAGACGGATTTCTTCAACGAGTATCGCACCGCAATTGCCGTTCCGCTGGCCGATCATGCGGCGCGGCTGGCACTTGAGCAGGCCGAGCCCGACACCGAGGCGGCGCGCGCCGGTTTCGTGCAGGGTGGAAATCACGCCGACGACGTCGCGGGAATGATCTGGTTGTTCCGAAATTTTCGCTGGTTCAGCTACCTCGACGTCGCCATTCAGCGCTGGGCGGCTGCAGACGACATGATCCTGGCGCTCGACGAGTTGGGCGAGACAATCCACCGGAAGGTCGCGGAAGGACGGGTATCGTCGGACCAGGTCGGCGCCTGGAAGGCAGAGATCCATCGGCTCAACGATGAGATCGGCCCTCTGTCCAAGGCGTTCTCTGACAGCCTGGGAGAGGGTTCGCGTTTCATCAACATTGCATTGACGCTGGCCAATCTCGCCACAGCCGCTCTGCTCATCCTGCTAGCAGTGTGGCGCACGCGCAAACTCCTGGCGCAACGCCAGGCTTTCCAGAACGCGCTCAATGCCGAGCGCGAACGGGCCCAGATCACGCTTGCTTCGATCGGCCAGGCCGTCATCAGCACAAATTCCGATGGGCGGCTGGATTACATGAACGCTGTCGCCGAACGCCTGCTGGCGCACACGTTCGAGCTGGCGAGAGGCAAACCGATCGCATCACTGTTCAAGCTCGTCGACAAGGACAGCGGCGTCGAGGAGACGCAATGGATCGAGCGCTTGCTGGCCGGCGAGCCGAGGCGTTCCAATGCCCGCCCGCGACTGCTGCAGCGCGCCGACGGTTCGGTCGTTCCCATTTCCCTGACTGGCGCACCGCTTTTGGTGTCCGGCGAAGTCGTCGGCGCCGTGCTCGCCTTCCACGACATGACGCGCGAACAGGACTACATCAAGCGCCTTTCATGGCAAGCATCGCACGACGAACTGACGGGGCTTGCAAATCGCCGCGACTTCGAGAGCCGCCTGCAGAAGGCCATCCAGGATTTGCACCATCGACCCGGGCAGCATGCCCTGATGTATCTGGATCTCGACCAGTTCAAGCTGGTCAACGACACATGCGGCCACGCCGCCGGCGACCAGCTGCTGCGTCAGGTCTCCATTTTGCTTGGCAATGATCTCCGGCCGGGCGACATTCTGGCGCGACTGGGCGGCGACGAATTCGGCGTCCTCCTCCTCGATTGCAGCCTGGATCTCGCCGCCGACATTGCCGAACGGATGCGCGCGACCGTTCAAGACCTGCATTTCTCATGGACCGGAAGACCGTTCGCCATCAGCGTCAGCATCGGCATGGTCCAGATTGTGGATGCCAAAGTCACGCTTGAAGAAACCCTGCAGGCCGCCGATGTCGCCTGCTACATGGCCAAGGAAAAGGGCCGCAATCGGGTTCAGCTGCATAGCGACAGCGACACGGCCCTGCGGGAACGGTTCACGGAAATGGCCTGGGTGCAGCGTCTGCACGCCGCGCTGGAGGAAAACCGCTTCAGGCTCTATTGCCAGGAGATATGGCCGCTCAGCGCCGCCGCGGCGGAAGGCGGGGCGCATCTCGAAATCCTGCTGCGGCTGACGGACGAGGATGGTTCCATTGTCTCGCCGGCCAGCTTCATTCCGGCAGCCGAGCGCTACGGGCTGATGCCGTCGATCGACCGCTGGGTCGTGCGCGGCACCTTCGCCGTTCTGGCCGCGCGCCTTGCCGATCCAGCGGCCGCTCCGATCGCCACCTGCGCCATCAATCTGTCCGGGGCGAGCTTCGGCGACGAGACGTTTCTCGACTTCCTGCGCGAGCAGTTCGAGATCAGCGGCATCCCGCCGAAGCTCATCTGCCTCGAGATCACCGAGACCAGCGCCATCGCCGACCTCGCCAACGCCATGCGCTTCATTGCCCAGTTGCGCGAGCTGGGCTGCCGTTTCGCTCTCGACGATTTCGGCTCCGGCATGTCGTCCTTCGCCTATCTGAAGCACTTGCCCGTCGACTATCTGAAAATCGATGGCAGCTTCGTCAAGGACATGCTGGAGGATCGCATCGACCGTGCCATGGTCGAGATGATCCATCATATCGGCAAGGTGATGGGCAAGCGCACCATTGCCGAGTTCGTTGAAAGCGAGAGCATCGTCACGGCCTTGAAATCGATCGGCGTCGACTATGCCCAGGGCTATGCGATCGCCAGGCCGCAACCGTTCGATGCACGCACGAAATTGCTAGACCCCGGCGCCGCGCCGCACGCTGATACGCAGAACGCCGTGGCGCGAAAGCTGCTCAAGGCTGGATGACGGGGCTCTACCGCCGCTCCAGCAGGATCGTCGGATTGTCGCGATAGGTGGTGCGCAGGATTTCCCTGTAGCCGCACTTGGCCGCAACATTGAGCGACGCTGTGTTTTCCGGATCGACGATGCAGACGGTTCTGGCCGGTGAGAACGTCACGTCTCCCCAGGCGAGAGCGCGCTGGACCACTTCGCTCGCCAGTCCCCGGCCATGCGCTTCCGAGGCCAGCGCCCAGCCGGCCTCCGGCACGCCATCGATCGATGGCTCGATATCGCGCTTCAAATCGTGGAAGCCAGCCTCGCCGATGAAGCGGCCGCTCGCCTTCTCCTCGATCGCCCAGAACCCATAGCCAATCAGCGACCACAGCCCGGCATGGCGCAGGAAGCGCATCCAGCTCTCCTCGCGCGTGCGCGGCTTGCCGCCGATGAAG
>NZ_RZSG01000064.1:0-15247 GCF_003997725.1 Mesorhizobium sp. M4A.F.Ca.ET.050.02.1.1 | reverse complement strand
GTATCTGCGCGTCATCTTCGTCTCGATGACCGCCGCCTTGATCGCCCGCATGTGGGTCGACACTTCGGGCGTCGAACCCCCGGCCATCGTCTGGTTTCCGCCGATCGAATGGATGGCCTTTGCCGCGATGCTCGCTGTGGCGCTTGTCGGCGCCCTGCTCGGCCGGCTTTGCCGGCTGCCGTCGCCGTTCTTCCTCGGCACCTTCATCTTCGGCACCATTGTCCATCTCGGCTTCGGCGTGGAGATGCAATTGCCGCAATGGCTGCTGGCCGTCAGCTACGCCCTGATCGGCTGGTCGATCGGCCTGAACTTCACCCGGCCGATCCTGCGCCACGCGACCCGCGCATTGCCGCAGATCATCGCCTCGATCGTGGCGCTGATCGCCTTTTGCGGCGGCATGGCATTCGTCATCAGTCGCGTGCTCGGCATCGATCCGCTCACCGCCTATCTGGCGACGAGCCCCGGCGGCATGGACAGCGTCGCCATCATCGCCGCGGCGGCGCAGAACGTCGACATCTCCTTCGTCATGGCGCTGCAGTCAGCCCGCTTCCTCGTGGTGCTGCTCGTCGGTCCGAGCGTGGCGCGGCTGGTGGCGAGAAGCATCAAGGAATAGGGCAAAGCGCCCGAACCTGTCTGGAAAGGGCCTTGTGCCGCCGGCATCGGCAAGCTTCGCAAAACCGCGGACCGGGTCGGTTGCGGTTCAATCCAGCCGCTTCATCAGATCCTCGTCCAGCCAGCGGCCGAAGAAATACACCAGTTGCTTGTGCCACCATGGCCAGTCATGGCTGACGTCGCCGCCCCAATAGTCGACCCACGCCGGAATCGACTTGTCGCGCAACACCTGTTCCAACTCGCGCGTTTCCACCAGCATGCGCTCTTCCCAGGCGCCCTGCCCGCAACAGAAGATCAGCCTCAGCGCCCTCAACCGTCCGAGCAGCTTCTGGTCGACGATGCCAGGCAGGTAGTCGAGCGGCGAGTTGAAGAAGATGCTGCCCTCGAGCGTCCGGCCAAAGAAATCGCGGGTCGAATAGACGCCGGACAGCGCAATGACGCCGCTGGCCAGCTCCGGAAAGCGGAAGACGAAGTTCGACGAATGATAGCCGCCCATCGAACAGCCCGAGAACAGCGGCTTCAGATTGCGCCCGCCATTGGCCTTGGCGGCAATCGACTGCAGTTCCGGCAGTGCTTCCTCGCGCACATAGCGGAAATAGGCTTCATGGCGCGCGATGCGCTGCGCAGGATCGCCATGCTTGTCGAAGAAGGATTCGGAATCGATGCCGTCGAGCGTGAACAACTGGATGCGGCCGGTATCGATGAAGTCGGCCAGCGCCCCCACCCCGCCGGAATCCTCGAACTGGTAGAAGCGCCCTTGCGAGGTCGGGAACACCACCACCGGCCGGCCGGCATGGCCGTAGCGCTTGTACTCCATGTCGCGGCCGAGATTGCGGGCAAACCCCTTGTGATAGGAGACATCCATCGCTCAGGCCTTTTCCGCGTGGATGTAGTCGACCGCCTGGCGCAGCGCCTTCTGGTCCCTCGAGCGCATCTGATAGGCGTAATTCCCCATGGCGCGGCTGAAAACCTCTTCGATGGCCTGGTGGTGGACAATCTTGTCGCCGTGGGCGGCTAGCACGTCCGCATGGCTGTGCAAATAGTGGAGGTGGCGTTTGCGGCTGGCATAGGCGGTGAAATACTTGCCTTCGTAGGGTCCGCCGGCGGCGTCCTTGACCACCATGTCGGCCCATGCCGCGTAGACGTCGATGTCGAACGTGTAGTTGATGGCATCCGTCATCCAGGCTCCGGGCGGGCGCATGTTGACCTCGAGCGCGATGACGCGCTTGTCCTTGGTCTCGAACAGCTCGATGTGGAAGAACCGCTCGCGCACGTCGAACGCCTTGAGAATCTTGCGGCCCGCCTCTTCCACGGCCGGGCTGATTTCGGGAAAGCAGGTGTAGCTCATGTGGCGGTCGCGGTTGACCACCTCCATGACGCTCTGGTCGTAGCGGTGGCTCGCCGCCAGCACCACCTCGCCGTCGCGGTTGACCAGACCGTCGAACGTCACCACCAGCCCCTCGATGAATTGCTCCATGACGAAGGTCACGCCCTCCGGCTTGTCCCGGAAGAACTGGTCGAGCTCCTTCGCATTGGAGATCTTGAACGTGTTCGAGGCGCCCGAGCCGGAATCAGGCTTTACCACCACCGGATAGCCGACGCGGCGGATGAAGGTCATGGCGCCCGCCCGATCGGAGCATTTGCGCTGCGGAATGGTCTCGACGCCGCTCTTGCGGAAGAAGGCGCGCATGCGGCTCTTGCGCTTCAGGTTCTTAACGAAATCGAGCTTGGTGCCGAAGACGTTGAAGTCGGTGCGGATGTTGGCTTCCAGCTCCAGCCAATGCTCGTTGAGCGACTCGAAACGGTCGATGCGCCCCCATTTGTGGATGAAATGGCCCATCGCCCGGAATACCGGCTCGTAGTCCTCCATGTCGGCGACGCGGTAATATTCCGACAGCGCCGCCTTCAGTTTTCCGCTCAGCGCCTCATAAGGCGCATCGCCGATGCCTAGCACGGTGGCGCCGGCCTTCTTCAGCCGATCGCAGAAGTCGGCGCCGTTGGCCGGAAAATGCGGCGAGAAGTACACAAAATTCATGGATGGGCCTCCCCAGGCGTCGCTGCCTCGTCGGCGAGTTTGGCGCATTTGCCGGACGTGGGGAAGAGCCTGGCCGCGCCGGCACTTGCCTCTCGAATGCCGCTCCTGTATGAGAACCGCCATGAACACGCGCGCCTCCTCCGCCGCTTCCCGTCCGACCGGCTTTGCCGGCGAGACCGTGCGCGCGCTTGCTTCCACCCTGCTTCTTCTCGGCCTTATCGGCGATCGCCGGGTTCGCTGAAGGAGCGCCCGGCGGTCGAAATCGCCGCTTACGCGCACGCTCCTTGGCCAGTTGGCAAGTCACATCAAGCGAACGAAACTTTGGTAAAGGCGCCGCTCGGCACCAATCCGTCTGAAGGCGGATCCGCGAGCCGCCGGGAGAGATGACGATGAACGCACGAGAAGACATTCAGGCTGACCATGCCGAGAAGGGCATGTCGGACGCCGCTCGCAAATACCAGCCCTACCCGACCGTCGGCCTCACCGATCGCACCTGGCCGTCAAAGGTCATCGACAAGGCGCCGATCTGGTGCTCGGTCGACCTGCGCGACGGCAACCAGGCGCTGATCGACCCGATGGGCCACGAGCGCAAGGCGCGCATGTTCGCGCTGCTGCTCGACATGGGCTTCAAGGAGATCGAGATCGGTTTCCCCTCGGCCTCGCAAACCGATTTCGATTTCGCCCGCTGGTGCATCGAGGAAGGCAACGTGCCGGCCGATGTCTCGCTGCAGGTGCTGGTGCAGTGCCGTCCCGAATTGATTACCCGCACCTTCGAGGCGCTGAAGGGCGCAACCAACCCGATCGTGCATTTCTACAACTCGACCAGCGAATTGCAGCGCCGCGTCGTCTTCGAGAAGGACGTCGCCGGCATCAAGCGCATCGCCACTGACGCCGCCAAGATGATCACCGACATGGCTGCCAAGGCGGGCGGCGGCTATCGCTTCGAATATTCGCCGGAGAGCTTCACCGGCACCGAGCTCGAGGTGGCTCTGGAGATCTGCAATGCCGTGACCGAGATCGTGAAGCCGACGGCCGACAACAAGCTGATCATAAACCTGCCGTCGACGGTCGAGATGTCGACGCCCAACATCTATGCCGACCGCATCGAGTGGATGTGCCGCAACCTCGACAACCGCGAGAACCTGATCATCTCGCTGCACCCGCACAATGACCGCGGCACCGGCATTGCCACCACCGAGCTCGGCCTGATGGCCGGCGCCGACCGCGTCGAGGGCACGCTGTTTGGCAATGGTGAGCGCACCGGCAATGTCGACATCGTCACGCTGGCGCTCAACATGTACACGCAAGGCGTCGATCCCGAGCTGGATTGTTCCGACATCAACCGGATGAAGGACGTCTATGAATATTCGAACCAGCTGAAAATCCCGGAACGCCACCCATACGTCGGTGAACTGGTCTACACCGCCTTCTCCGGCTCGCACCAGGACGCCATCAACAAGGGCATGAAGGCGCTGAAGAAGGCCAACACGCCGCTCTGGGAAGTGCCCTACCTGCCGATCGATCCGGCCGACGTCGGCCGCACCTACGAGGCGATCATCCGCATCAACTCGCAGTCCGGCAAAGGCGGCATCGCCTATGTGCTGCAGGCCGACTACGGCCTCAATCTGCCGCGCAACCTGCAGATCGAGTTCAGCCAGGCTATCCAGGCAATCACCGACGCCGAAGGCAAGGAGGTGCCCGCCAAGCGGATCCATGAGCGCTTCCTCGAGACCTATGTCGACCAGCCCAGCGCCCGGCTGGAATTCATCGATCACCACACCTATCCCGACACCGAGGTGAAGGGCCGCCGCGTGATCGAGGCGGTGATCCTCGACAAGGGCAAGGAAATGACCATCACCGGCACCGGCACCGGCCCGATCGATGGTTTCGTCGATGCGCTGTCGCGGCATGTTGGCGTCGCGATGTCGGTGCTCGACTATTCCGAACATTCGCTACAGCGCGGCTCGAATGCCTCCGCCATCTCCTATGTCGAGATGGAGTATCCCGGCGGCAAGCTGTTCGGCGCCGGCATCAATACCAACATCGTCGCCGCCTCGCTGGAAGCGGTGGTTTCGGCCGCCAACCGCATCGTCGGCCGCAACGCCGGCTGATCAATGCTTACCCGGAGCGCCGCACGTCCGCGGCGCTCCGCACGCATTGCGATACCGGCTTTCGCGCGTTAACCATGGGCAATTATCCGGTGGCTTACGCGATCGCATAACACAACTATGCTTGTGCGGCAGTGCCATCGCTATATGATCGCGCCCTAACCTGTGCCGACTTCGAGAGGATCGACACTTGCAGCATGCCCCGCCTGCCGCCCCCGCAGTGCGCGAGACACTTGAGCGACTGCTCGCCAGCGAAACATTCGGACGCTCGGAGCGTGCCCGAAAGCTGCTCCGCTACCTGGTCGAGCGCGAGCAGGCCGGCGAAGCCGACCGGCTCAAGGGCTTCTCCATCGCCATGGATGTCTTCGGCAGGGACGGCGATTTCGATCCGTCGACCGATGCCGTGGTCCGGGTCCAGGCGGGCAGGCTGCGCGAGCTCCTGCAGCAATATTTCGCCAATGAAGGCGTTGCCGAACCGGTGCGTATCGCCATCCCGCGCGGCGGCTATGTTCCATCCTATGAGCTGAACGCAATTCGCCTGCCTGTCGGCGAGGAGCCGGCGGCGGGCGTGGCGCGTGCCATCGTGGCGCCCGGCTTGCCAGAGGAGCCCGCTCCCGCACAGTCCGCGCCGCCGATGTCGCCGCCCGCTTCTCAGGCTCATGGCCCGTCGCTGACCCGCCACCTGAGGTTCTTCTGGGGCGCGATCGCTGTCGTCATCGCCATGCTGGGCGTGCTCATCCTTCGCCAGGGCGGCGATGCCTTGCTCGGCGGCGGGGATGCGGCCTCGGTGGTCGAAACAGCGGCGACAGGTAGCATCGCGTCTTCACCGGTGGAGACCTTGCCTTTGATCTACATCGCCACAAAGGCGAGCGGTCCCGAGGCGGCGCGCGTGGCTGCCTCGCTGCGCACCGGCCTTGCCGGTTTCGACACGATAGACTTCATCGGGCGCGACGCTGACGGCACGCATGATCCGGCCGCCGACGCCACCAGCTTTGTATTCGACATCTTGCCTGGACCCGCGCCAAGCGATGTCACGATCGAACTGCAGAATGTCGCCACCGGCCGGGTGCTCCTGTCACGCAACCTGACGGCCGAGGACAGTGCGCCCGACGCGGTCGAGGACAGCATCGCCAACATATTGACCTCGACCATTCCGGCCTCCGGACCGATCTACGGCTATATCGAGCAAAGCGGCATCGGCACTGGCCTGACGCAGTGCCTGGTGCTCAACGACAGATACTATCTCGATCAAAGCGCAGCGACGCACGAGGCTGCCTATCGCTGCCTCGAGAAACTGGCCAACCAAGGTGCGAAATCGTCGCTTGTCTATTCCGAACTCGCGTCCCTGCATCTCGAGGCCGTCACCGATCACTACGCCTATCCTTCCGGCGCGACGATCGAACAGGCGATGTCGTTTGCCCATCGTGCCGTGCAGATCGGGCCGACCAGCCCCTATGCGCATCGCGCCTATGGCTATCTCAATTCGCGCCTCGGCAATACGGACGAAGCGATCCGCTGGATGCGCAAGGCGCACGAGCTCAATCCCTACGATCTCGGTATGGCCGCAGCCTACGGCTATGGGCTGATCTTCGCCGGCAAGTACAGCGAAGGCACCCCTATCATTGCACACGCCGTCGAGACCTTCAGTGGCCACCCGACATGGTGGGACTACGGCCTGTTTGTCGGCGCGTTCATGCTGGGGGATGCGAGGCAGGCCGCCATTGCCAGTGAATCGTTGCGCACCACGGCCACCAAGTCTCATTATCTGGCCGCGCGCCTGATCGGCGCCAAGATTGCCGGCCGCGGCCAGTTGGCCGGCCAGTTGACCGATGAACTCGTCGCCAAATTCCCGAAATTCGCCGCCGATCCGCGCGCGACCTTCGTCGACCGCAAATACCCCGCCGATCTCACCGACAGGTTGGTCCAAGCTTTGCATGCAGCAGGCCTTGGTAGCGCCAGCTGAATTGTACTAGAACGGCGCGGCTGATCGCAAAAAATTTACTGGCCGTTGCTCTAGACAAAGAGCAATCGAGCCACAATTTGACTACGGGGGCGCCTGTTCGGTCGCTGGGGCTTGGAAAACTCATAAACTTTCATGGATTCTTCCGTTTATGCCGCCGAACGGGGCGCCGGCTCGAAGGTTGTCGTTTTCCTGCACGGTTTTGGCGGGTGCCATGATGTCTGGCGCCAGGTGATCTCGACGCTATCTCCCGGAATGCGGACGATTGCCTACGACCTTCCCGGCCACGGGCATTCTCTCAGTGTCCCCGGCACATCGGCGCGCTCCGCCGCCAAGGCCATTCTCGCCGACCTGGCGACACGCGGAAGGAAGAAAGTGCATCTCGTCGGCCATTCGATGGGTGGCGCGGTCGCGACCCTGATGGCGTTGAGCGAGCCCGAAAGGGTAGCCTCGCTGACGCTTCTGGCGCCGGGCGGTTTCGGACCGGAGATCAACGGGCCGCTATTGCGCCGCTATGCGGCGGCGGCCGGCAGAAACGAGGTTCGTACCTGTTTGGCCGCCATGTCCGGACCAGGGGAACAGCCGCCGGAAGACATCGTGGATACGCTTGCCGAGATGCGCGAACGCCCCGGTCAGGTGCAGAAGCTTGTCGAGATCGCCGCCGTCATGACCAGGGATGATCGGCAAGGCGCCATTCCGCGCGAACAGTTGGGCACGCTCGCCATGCCGGTGATGGTGGTCTGGGGCACGGACGACGCCATGCTGCCGGTTGCCCAGGCAGACGACTTGCCGGCGCATTTTCACCTGCATCATGTTCTGGAAGCCGGCCATATGCTGGTCGAGGAAGCATCCGATCTGGTCGCTTCCGCCGTGCGTCGTAACATGAGTCGGCGCCGTCGACGCTCGTCCGCGCGTGACCGGGCGGTATAGCTGATCCACCATCTCACCAGTGCATTTTGTCGGCGACTGTGTTAACCCGCTGTTAACCAACACGAGGCAGCCGCCGATGAAGGACGCAGGCGAGAAACCCACCCCGATCGAGGCGTCGCGCAAGCTGTCCGATGCCATTCGCGACGTGAAGAACGCTTTCGCTGATCGCGACGATGTCGTCGTCGACATGCGCGAGGCGCACCGTATGCGACTGGATCTGCTTGCCGCTGAGCTCGCCCCTGTCTTTGCCGAGGTGCCCACCGACATGGACAATTTCGACTTCGCGGTCTCGTCCGGCCTGCAGCCGCGCCTGTGGATCGATGCCGTCTGCCACGTCGCCATGGGACGCGACCGCCGCACCTATCGCTTCCTCAGGGACACGCGCATCGGGCGCGTGGTGCTCGCCGAATCGAGCGACATGAAGGTCGTCGCCGATTCTGTGACGCGCTATGTGGCCGAACGTGTGATCGAGCGCCAGAGGATGATGGAAGGCGGGGTCGAGCATCCCGTTCCCGGCATGCATCGGGCATCGGTGAGAGAAGCCGAACCGCCCTTGCGGGCGACCCGGCGCGGCAAGGCCTGGTCAGCCGTCCTCTCCGGTTTGGGTCTGATCGCCGCCGGCGCGCTTGTTGGGCTTGCCGTGTCGCTGGTGCTGTTCTGGGATCGCCTCGCGGCCATCAAGGTCAGCTTCTGACCAGTTGGCGAGGTGCCTCGGCATCGGCCACCAGTTCAAGCACCTGCAGGTCCGAAGGCGGCATCGCCGGGCCGGTCAGACCGCGCCGCGTCAAACGGACCTGCCAGTCGCCTCTTTCGCCGTCGATATCGATGAGGTTGTATTGCGCCGCCTGGTGCCTGCCACCGAGCCCCTGCCCGGCCGCTGCGACGCCGACGACAGGGATCTTTTGGCCGCGCCGGCCGATGAAGAACAGCGTCGGGTCATGCGAATGACCGTGCAGAACGAGCTCGGCGCCATGCCGGTTTGCAGTCCGCTGGAAGAGCTCGATGCCGAATAGCCGCTTGTATTGGGAAACCGCCCCGCGCACCGGCGGATGATGGATCATGATCACCCGAAACAGACCGCTGCCGGCCGTTGCGTCCAGGATTTTGCCGAGTCGTCGCGCCTGGGCTGCCCTGAAAAAGCCGTTGGCCATGAAAGGAGCGGTGGCGCGCGCCGTCGAGACGCCAATCAGCGCGACATTGCCGCGCACGCGCAGATAGGGAAAGGCGTTGCGGTCGACCGGCCCGCTGACGCCGTCGCCTGTCATCCAGGCCGCCCATGATCGGCAGACCTTGTCGAAGGCGCCCGGTACATAGGCATCGTGGTTTCCGGGGACGACCGACACGTCATCGGGCGAGCCCAGCGTCTCCAGCCAGTGCCTGGCCATCTCGATCTCGCCGTCGAGCGCCAGATTGACCAGATCGCCGGTGACGGCGAGATGGTCCGGTTGGCTGGCTTTGAGATCTGCGACGATGCTGTCGATGACCGCATCATGCATGTGGCGGCGGCGATTGCGCTGCCAGTTGACATAGCCGACCACGCGCTTGGAGGCGAGTTCGCGATAGGTTACACCGGGAAGCGGCCCCAGATGGACATCGGAAATATGCGCGAGCCTGAACATTGCTCTTTCATAAGCGAGCCGGTGCCTGCTTTCCACTCATGGTTTTGCGTCGAATCGCGGTTCCGCGGATGACGGCGCCGCTCGATCCGGAAGCGGCCATGCGTCAGACCGGCTGGCCGGGTCTCAGGGCAAGGTTGTTCCATCTGTCTTTCCTGCTCAGGCGGCCGATGACGCTCGGCGTGCGCGGACTGGTTCACGACCGCACCGCCAATAGCATCTTCCTGATCCGACACACCTATGTGCCCGGCTGGCAGTTGCCGGGCGGCGGCGTCGAGGTCGGCGAAACACTTCTGGAGGCGCTGGCGCGCGAGCTTGCCGAGGAGGGCAACATCAGCATGACGGCGCCGCCAGAGCTGAAGTCGGTGCATTTCAACCGCCGCTCCAGCAGGCGCGATCATGTCGGTTTCTATCTGATCGAGAATTTCAGCCAGACGACGCGAAAACTGCCCGACCATGAAATCGCCGAGGCCGGCTTCTTCCCGCTTGACCGCTTGCCGGAAGCGACGACGCCTGCAACGCTGCGGCGGATCGCCGAGATTTTCACGAAGGCTGAGATCTCGCCCTACTGGTAAGCCTAGGCAGCTTTCCCAAACCGCGCCCGGTCGTGCGGCGCTGCGTAGTCGATTTCCGGCCCGACCGGCACGATGCCCGTCGGATTGATCATTCTGTGGCTGCCGTAGTAATGCGCCTTGATGTGATGCAGGTTGACCGTGCCCGAAACGCTTGGCACCTGATAGAGGTCCCGCAGATAGTTCGACAGGTTCGGATAGTCGGCGATGCGGCGCAGATTGCACCTGAAGTGCCCGACATAGACCGGGTCGAACCGCACCAGCGTGGTGAACAACCGCCAGTCCGCCTCGGTGATGCGGTCGCCTGCGAGATAGCGCTGCTTTGACAGTCGCGTCTCCATCTGGTCGAGCACAGAAAACAACTCTTCGAACGCCTCCTCATAGGCGGCTTGCGTGGTGGCGAAGCCGGCGCGATAGACGCCGTTGTTGATGGCCGGATAGACCACAGCGTTGACGCGATCGATCTCCGCGCGCAGCGCCTCGGGATATAAATCGAGCCCCATGTCTCCCCATTCGTCGAAGGCCGAATTGAGCATGCGAATGATCTCGGAAGATTCGTTGGAGACGATCGTTTCTTCCTTCTTGTCCCACAGCACCGGCACCGTCACCCGGCCCGAATAGGCCGGGTCGGCCTTGCTGTAGATCTGGTGCAGGAAATCGAGGCCGTACAGCGTGTCGCCGGTGGCGCCATCCTGCGGCAGGAAAGTCCAGCCGTGCGCGCCCATCAAATGATGCACCACCGATACCGAAATGACATCTTCCAACTTCTTCAGCACCCGGAAGATCAGTGTCCGGTGCGCCCACGGACACGCCAGCGAGACATAAAGATGGTAGCGGCCGGGCTCGGCCTTGAAGCCGCGCGAACGGCCTTCGGCAGGCGCCCCGTCGCGCGTGATCCAGTCACGCCATTGCGACTGCGCCCGCACGAACCTGCCGCCGCTGTCGGCCGTATCGTACCAGCGATCCTGCCACCTGCCTTCGACCAGCAATCCCATGCAAAACTCCATTGCGCCCTGAGGCCCATGTAGGCGCAGGGTCGCGATCCCGAAGGCCCGATGTGCTGAACAGACCGTCACTCGACCCAAACGGTCGATGAAATTGTGCGGATTGCAGCGGCCGGAAATTTTTGCTAGCGGGAACTCCGCATGTTTGACTTTGCCACGATCCGGTTCGACCGACGACGAAAGGGCGCCCGCGCTTGATGAAGCGCTGACTGGCGAACGCTGCCGCTTGCAGCAAACCCTTCCTCGCATACCGGAACGCGAAGACCATGAGCCTTGCCGACGTCGAATACCTGCCGGAAACCCCGGCGCATGACTCCGAAATCGAAGCCATCAACGACGAAGCCTTCGGGCCGGGCCGCTTCGTGCTCGCCGCCTACAAGATCCGCGAGGCGGGAGGGCACGAACGTGCAATGTCCTTCGTCGCCGTCGATGGCGATACCGTCATCGCCTCGGTGCGGATGACACGCGTGGCCGCCGGCGCCGGACGCGCCATGATGCTCGGACCGCTCGCTGTGCGCCCCGCCTTCAAGAACCTCGGCATCGGCCGCCGGCTCGTGGCGATTGCGCTCGAAGCCGCCGTCAAGGCCGGCGCGCCGGCGGTGATCCTTGTCGGCGACGAGCCCTATTATGGCCCGCTCGGCTTCAAACGCTTCCCGCGCGGTCAGATTTCCATGCCGCGGCCCGTCGATCTCGACAGGCTGCTTCACCACGAAATCACACCCGGCGCCGTGGCCAAATTCGTGGGCGAGGTCGGCCATGCGGATCAGGCGCGTGTGCCGGACCAAGTTCCGGCAATGGCCTGATCGACGGCTCAATCGGCACGATTGATCCCGGTCAAGCTTCGATTGACCCCGTCTGCCGTTGCGCCGTCGTGACGTCCTTCGTAGCATGACCGGGAAAAACGTGGAGGACGCCGCATGAACCCGAATGGCCAGATTTCGATCGTCACCGGCGGCGGCTCCGGCCTCGGCGAAGCGACGGCTCGCGCGCTTGCCGCCAGGGGTGCGCACGTCGCCATCCTCGATGTCGGCGTCGAGCGCGCGCAAAAGGTGGCAGCCGATATTGGCGGCATCGCCGTCCAGTGTGACGTCAGCAGCGACGCCAGCGGCGTTATCGCCGTCGGCGAGGTGGCGCAGAAGCTTGGCGAGCCGCGCATCCTCGTCAATTGCGCCGGCATCGCCATCGGCATGAAGACGATCGGCAAGGAGGGTCCGCATGCGCTCGACCAGTACCGCAAGGTGATCGAGATCAACCTGATCGGTACCTTCAACATGATCCGCCTTGTCGCCGACCGCGCCGCCAAGCTCGATGCGCTGGAAGGCGGCGAGCGCGGTGTCATCGTCAACACGGCGTCAGTCGCCGCTTATGACGGCCAGATTGGCCAGGCAGCCTATTCGGCCTCCAAGGGCGGCGTGGTCGGCATGACGCTGCCGGTCGCCCGCGACCTTGCTCGCTCAGGCATACGCGTCTGCACCATCGCGCCCGGCATCTTCCGGACGCCGATGATGGCCGGCATGCCGCAGGAGGTGCAGGATTCGCTCGGCGCAGCGGTACCGTTCCCGTCCCGCCTCGGCGAGCCGTCCGAATATGCGGCACTTGCACTCCATATTGTCGAGAACCAGATGCTGAACGGCGAGACCATCCGCCTCGACGGCGCCATCCGCATGGCGCCCAAATAGCCCCGATGGACACCGGCATCCCCGCTGCCGGAAAGGCCGGTCCGCTGGTCGGCCTGACGGTGATCGAGATGGCTGGCCTCGGCCCATTGCCGCTGGTCGGGCTGATGCTGTCGGAAATGGGCGCCGAGGTCTTGCGCATCGAGCGCGCCGGCCCCAGTCAGCCTTTGCTGGACCTGCCGGGCGAATACGATCTCGACCGTCACGGCCGCTCCATCCTGCGTGTCGATCTGAAGCGCGGCGAAGGCGCCGACCTGCTGCTCGGCCTCGCCGAAAGGGCCGACATGCTGATCGAGGGCTATCGCCCTGGCGTCATGGAGCGGCTTGGTCTCGGGCCTGACACGGTGCTGGCGCGCAATCCGGCGCTGATCTACGGCCGCCTGACCGGCTTCGGCCAGGGCGGGCCGCTTTCGGACCGCGCCGGCCACGACATCACCTATCTCGGCTATTCCGGCCTGCTGCACGCCATCGGCAGGCAGGGAAGCCCGCCGGTCCCGCCGCTCAACCTCGTCGCCGACTATGGCGGTGGCGCCATGATGTTGGTTGCTGGCGTGCTCGCTGCTTTGTTCCAGCGCTCGCGTTCCGGCAAGGGCCAGGTGATCGATGCCGCCATGGTTGAAGGCGCTTCCATGCTGGCAACGCCGATACACGCCTTCATGGCGGCCGGCCTCTGGAGCGACGCACGCGGCGAGAACCTGCTCGATTCCGGCGCGCCCTTCTACGATACTTACGAGACGGCGGACGCGCGCCATGTCGCGGTCGGCTGCCTCGAGCCCCGCTTCTTCGCCGAATTCGCCAGGCTGCTCCCGCTCGACCCGCGCTTCGCGCATGGTCAATACGACAGGACGACATGGCCGGCCATGCGCGCCGAAATCGCCGCGCGGATGAAACAAAAGACCCGCAACGACTGGGAAGCGCTTTTCGCCGCAAGCGATGCCTGCGTCGCCCCGGTGTTGTCCTTGCTGGAGGCAAGGGATCATCCGCACAGTCGCGCCCGCGGCGCCTTTGTGCAATCAGGCAATCTCGATCGCCCTGCCCCGGCGCCGCGCTTCTCGCAAACGCCGTCAGCGCTGGCCACCGCGCCGACCGATCGTGATCTTAAGCCGGAGATGGTTCTGGCGCGCTACGGCATGGCTGAAAGCGAGATTGCCGCCCTTGTCAAATCCGGTGTGATCGGATGATAAGCGGAGCAGAAAGATCAGCTTAACGGGGAGCGCTTTTGGTCGATCGGAAAAAAGACGTCATCCGCGAGACCGACGCCGCAGCGGTCAGGCTGGCTAAGACGCTGATCCGCGGCGCCCGTTTCGGCGCCCTGGCTGTGATCGACCCTGAGACCGGAGCGCCGCTGGCGAGCCGGGTCGGCGTCGCCACCGACAGCGACGGCGCCCCGCTGATCCTGGTCTCGATGCTGTCGGCGCACACCGGCGCGCTGCTTGCCGACCCGCGTTGCTCGTTGCTCGTCGGCGAGCCCGGCAAGGGCGATCCGCTGGCGCACCCACGGACAACCCTTGTCTGTCGCGCAAGGCGGCTGGAGCGCGGTTCGGCCGAACATATGCGCGCCGAGCGGCGCTACCTCAACCGCAACCCCAAGGCGAAGCTTTACGTCGGACTCGGCGACTTCTCTATTTTCCGCCTCGAACCGGAACGCGCCAGCCTCAATGGCGGTTTCGGCAAGGCCTACCTGCTCGACCGCGCCGACCTCGTCATCGCCGGACCTATCGTCGAGGAACTGGCCGAAGGCGAGCAATCGGCGCTCGACCACATGAATGCCAACCATCTCGACGCGATTGCCGTCTATGCGCGCCATTTCGCCAAGGCCGAGGGAGACGGCTGGGTCGCCACTGGTTTCGATGCCGAAGGCATGGACCTGGCGGCTGGCGATGCCCTATGCCGGGTCTTCTTTCCTGAGCCCCTGAAAGCCGCGCGTGAGTTGCGGCCCGTCCTGGTCGACATGGCAAAGGCCGGCCGCGCAGCCGGCTATTCACAAGAGCGGTAGTTAATTGTCTTGAATCAAAAGCAAGTCTTGAGATTTGGAAGAAATGTTCTACCCTTTGGTGTGTCGCTGATTCAGCAGCGGGCATCCACAGGTGAATTCATGGAATCAGACGCTATTGCCCCCATAGCGTCTGGATGAGCTGAAAAACATGGGGCATCGATGATCTCGAGCAAGCTAATCGCCAACGCCGAATCGGCAGCCACGTTTCTGACGCTCATGGGCAATGAGAAACGGCTGTTGATCATGAGCTATCTGGTCGACGGTGAAATGTCGGTCGGCGCCATCGCCGAAAAAGTCCAGCTGAGCCAGTCCGCCCTGTCTCAGCATCTGGCGAAGTTGCGGGGGCTTGACCTCGTCGAGACCCGCCGCGACCGGCAGATGATCTACTATTCCTGCAAGTCCGACGCCGCGCGCGAGCTGCTTCGCATGTTGGACGGCATCTTCGGCGACGGCGATCTGTCCCAGATGGCCCATCGGCTGCGGCGCGCCGGGGCTTGACCGGCAGGCCCGATCGCTCCTTACCTCGCTGACGATCGCCAGAGCGTGGCTTGGGTCCAGACGGACCCACGAGCCACGCTCCGGCACTTTGAATCCTCGGCTGGGCAGCGCATGGACCTTATCCGCATCGACGATCCAGGTGACCCGCGCGTCGCCGCCTATCTCGATATCCGCGAGCGCGATCTCGTTGGCCGTCACGGCCGTTTCGTCGCCGAGGGCAAGGTGGTGCTCGACGTGCTC
>NZ_RZSG01000649.1:0-3452 GCF_003997725.1 Mesorhizobium sp. M4A.F.Ca.ET.050.02.1.1 | reverse complement strand
GTGTGCAGGAGCGTCGCGGCCGGCCGGTCGGTCATCCTGGCGTAACCGTCGGCTGCCCCGGTCACCACGCCTTCGAACAAGCCGAGCACGCAACGCATCTCCGGCTTGCGGTCGAGCGCCGCGACGAAGTGCATTTCGGACGTGCCGGGATTGGCGAAGCAGACGTTGACGCCGTTCGCCAGCAGCACGTCACAAAGAACGTCGGCCCCATTCATCGCGTTCCCTCCGCCGTGGCGATCCTCCGCATCTGAAACCACTAGCGCTCAAGCTGCAATGTCCTGCCGCGGACTTTGACGTGATCCAGTTTGGCTAGGGAGCGCGGCCCTGCCTGCGAACGCAGCCGCATAGGTGAGGCGGGCGAGCCGGTGAAGTCAGGCGACCGCCGCCTTCAGGAACGCCATCGCCGCGCCGGTCAACGCATCGCCCTCCTCGCCGAAGCGGCGGTTGATCGCCATGTGCGTATAGGCGCCGCCGTCGAACAGCGTGACCTTTGTGCCGGCCACCCGCAGCCGATCGGTGAAGGCGCGGGCGGCGACCGCGCGGATCGGCGCTTTCGAATAGGCGACGAAGACAGGCGGATGCTTGCCGCTCCCGATATAGGTCGCTGGCGACAGCGCGCGCCATCGGGCCGGGTCGGGGAAGGCCTGCGCGTAGATCGGCCGCAGCCTGCCGCCCTGCGCCTTGGCCAGTGCCTCGATGTCGTAGGCTTTGGTATCATCGAGCACCAGCGCGGCGACGCCGGGCAATCCGCCGCGCAGGCCGGTCAGTGCCGCCAGATGGCAGCCGGCCGAATGGCCCATCACCGCGATGCGGTCGGGGTCGCCACCATATTTGGCGATGTTGGCCCGCACATAGGCATAGGCCTTCTCGACATCGCCGGCCTGGATGGCCACGTTGGCCTCGGGCAGCATGCGATAGTCGATCGAGACGAACAGGAAGCCGTTGTCGAGCAGGAAGCCGGGCTTGGCGTCGACGTTGTTGCGGTTGCCGATCCGCCACGCACCGCCGTGGATGAAGAAGACGACAGGCCGGCCCCTGAAGCCGTCGCGCGTGTAGATATCGAGCCTGGCCGGGCCGTAGTCGAAGCTCTGCCGCGTGGGCTGGCTGAGATGCTGCGCGGCGAATGCCCCAGCGGGCATCAGTGCCGCCATCGATGCCATGATGAGACTGCGCCGATCGATCATCACCACCTCCGGCCGTTTTCATTGGCAGAGTGCACATGCGCGCCACAGGCGTCCAGTTAAGGATTGGTAATGACCTGAGCTTGAAAGTCCGGCGGCGAGGCGACGTCCGGGCATTCGTGCTTGCCCCTGAATCCCGGCTGCGAGATGCGAATGCGAAAACCAATCGAAATTTACCCTTGAAGGTAGACTGGCAATCACCACGTTATTCTACAGGCAGGCATTTCGGCCACATCGGGTGCCTTGCCGGAGGTCAACGCCAGATTGCACGTGTTCTTCTTCAATTGGAGGGAACCAACAACGCTTTCCGGCAGTTGAATATGTGATGAGCCGACTGGCAGCCAGAGCGGCTCCGAGGGCACATAATCATGCGCGAGAACCAATCCGACGTCTTCGACCTGTTCTCGGAGATCTATACCAATGCCGCACAGGAAGAGATCAGCCTCCAGCAATTCCTCCTTGCCTGCCGCGAAGACAAATCGATGTATGCCTCGGCGCCCGAAAGGATGGTCGCGGCGATTGGCCAGCCAAACCTGATCGACACCAGCAAGGACGAGCGGCTCGGCCGCATTTTCTCCAACCGGACCGTCAAGGTTTATCCGTCCTTCGCCGATTTCTATGGCATGGAGGATACGATCGAGCGTATCGCCGGCTATTTCCGCTATGCCTCCCAGGGGCTCGAGGAGCGCAAGCAGATTCTCTATCTGCTCGGTCCTGTCGGCGGCGGCAAGTCATCACTCGCCGAGCGATTGAAGAAGCTCATGGAGCAGCGGCCGATCTACACGCTGAAGGCCGGCAACCAGATCAGCCCCGTTTTCGAATCGCCGCTCGGCCTTTTCAACCCCGACCACATGGGCGACCTGCTGGAGGACAAATACGGGATAGCCCGCCGCCGGCTGAACGGGCTGATTTCGCCATGGGCGGCCAAGCGCCTCGACGAATTGTCCGGAGACATCTCCAAATTCAGCGTCGTCAAGCTGATGCCGTCGCGGCTGCGCCAGATCTGCATTGCCAAGACCGAGCCGGGAGACGAGAACAACCAGGATGTTTCGGCTCTGGTCGGCAAGGTCGACATCCGGCAGTTGGAGAATTTCAGCCAGTCCGACCCGGACGCCTATTCCTACAGCGGCGGGCTCAATCGCACGACGCAGGGCCTGCTCGAATTCGTCGAGATGTTCAAGGCGCCGATCAAGGTCCTGCATCCGCTGCTGACCGCCACGCAGGAGGGTAGCTACAACGGCACCGAGAATTTCGGCGCCTTCCCCTACCAGGGCATCGTCGTGGCGCATTCCAACGAATCAGAATGGCAGCAGTTCAAGAACAACAAGAACAACGAGGCGTTTCTCGATCGCATCCTTGTGGTCAAGGTTCCCTATTGCCTGCGGGTTACCGAAGAGAGGCAGATCTACGAGAAGCTGCTGCGCGAAAGCGAATTGGCGGCCAGCCCCTGCGCTCCGGAAGTTCTCGATATTCTGAGCCGCTTCACCGTCTCGACGCGCCTGGCCGAGCACGATAATTCACCGCGCTACACCAAGATGCGCGCCTATGACGGCGAGAGCCTGAAGGAGATCGACCCGAAGGCGAAGTCGGTGCAGGAATACCGCGACGCCGCCGGCGTCGACGAGGGCATGACCGGCGTCAGCACGCGCTTTGCCTTCAAGATCCTGTCGCAGACCTTCAACTACGACACCAAGGAAGTGGCCGCCGATCCTGTTCACCTGATGTACATCCTGGAGGAGGCGATCAAGCGGGAGCAATTTCCGAAGCAGACGGAAGCCGCCTATCTCGAGTTCACCAAGTCTGAACTCGCCACGCGCTATGCCGAATTCATCGGCCACGAGATCCAGAAGGCCTATCTGGAGTCCTACAGCGAATACGGCCAGAACCTGTTCGACCGCTACATCGCCTATGCCGATGCCTGGATCGAGGACCAGGACTACAAGGATCCCGACACCGGCCAGATCCTAAACCGCGAGGTGCTGGACAACGAATTGTCACAGATCGAAAAGCCGGCCGGCATCGCCAATCCCAAGGACTTCCGCAACGAAGTGGTGAAATTCACCTTGCGAGCCCGGGCGCGCAATCACGGTCGCAACCCGTCGTGGACAAGCTATGAAAAGCTGCGCGAGGTCATCGAAAAGCGCATGTTCGGCCAGGTCGAAGACCTTCTGCCGGTGATCAGCTTCGGCTCCAAGCAGGACAGCGTCACCGAGAAGCGGCACAATGAATTCGTGCAGCGCATGGTCGAGCGTGGCTACACCCAGCGTCAGG
>NZ_RZSG01000648.1:0-3456 GCF_003997725.1 Mesorhizobium sp. M4A.F.Ca.ET.050.02.1.1 | reverse complement strand
CGGCATCTATTACGGCGCTATGTATGGCGGCTCGACGACGTCGATCCTGCTCAACACCCCCGGCGAGAGCGCCACCATCGTCACCGCGCTCGAGGGCAACCGCATGGCCCGGTCCGGCCGCGGCGGCGCGGCGCTCGCCACCTCGGCGATCGGCTCCTTCGTCGCCGGCACCATCGGGACGCTGGGCGTCGCCTTCCTGGCGCCGATCGTGGTCAAGTTCGCATTGGCCTTCGGCCCGGCCGAGTATTTCTCGCTGATGGTGCTGGCCTTCATAACCGTCTCGGCGGTGCTCGGCTCGTCGTCGGTGCGGGGTCTCACCAGCCTGTTCGTCGGCTTCGTCATCGGCATGATCGGCGTCGACCTGCAGACCGGACAGCCGCGTTTCACCTTCGGCACGGGCGAGCTGCTCGACGGCGTCGATGTGATCATCGTCGCCGTCGGCCTGTTCGCCGTCGGCGAGACGCTCTACATGGCCTCGCGCCGCTATGCCGGCAAGGACGAGATCGTGCCGCTCAGGGGCTCGCTCTACATGACCGCCGCCGAATGGGCGCGCTCGTGGAAGGCGTGGCTGCGCGGTGCCCTGATCGGCTTCCCGATCGGTGCGATGCCGGCCGGCGGCGCCGAGATCCCGACCTTCCTGTCCTATGCGATCGAGAAGAAGCTGTCGAAGCACAAGGAGGAGTTCGGCACGGTCGGCGCCATCGAGGGCGTCGCCGGCCCGGAAGCCGCCAACAATGCGTCCGCCGCCGGCGTGCTGGTGCCGATGCTCACGCTTGGCCTGCCGACCTCGGCGACCGCCGCGATCATGCTGTCGGCCTTCCAGAGCTACGGCATCAATCCCGGACCGCTGCTTCTGACGACGCAGGCCAACCTCGTCTGGGGCCTGATCGCCAGCCTGTTCATCGCCAACGTCATCCTCGTCATCCTCAACCTGCCGCTGATCGGCCTGTGGGTGCGGCTGTTGAAGATCCCGGCGCCGCAGCTCTATGCCGGCATCCTGGTGTTCGCCACCGTCGGCACCTACGGCATCTCGCAGTCGCCGATTGATCTCGTCATCCTTTATCTCCTGGGAGCGGCCGGTTTCCTGATGCGGCGCTTCGATTTCCCGACCGCGCCCGTCATCATCGGCATGATCCTCGGGCCGCTCGCCGAAACGCAGTTCCGCCGCGCGATGACCATCGCCAATGGCGACTGGACGGTGTTCTACCGGCATCCGCTGTCGCTGACGCTGCTGACGCTGGCCTTCATCGGTCTCGTCGGGCCGCATATCTGGGCCTGGATCGAGCACCGGCGCCGGCGCGGACCGGAGCATGTGCCTGGCGATGCCTGATCGAACTGGAGCATCATGACAGACCTGCTTTCGGGCATCCGCGTCCTCGACCTGACCAATGTTCTGGCCGGCCCTTACTGCGCCTACCAGCTGGCGCTGCTCGGCGCCGACGTGATCAAGGTCGAGGCGCCGAATGGCGGGGATCTGGCGCGCCAGCTCGGCGCTTCGGCAAAACTCAACCAGGCTGGCATGGGCGCCTCGTTCCTGGCGCAGAACGCCGGCAAACGATCGGTCGTGCTCGATCTCAAGAAGGAGGCCGATCGCGACCGCTTCCTCGACCTGGTCGCCTCGTCCGATGCGCTGGTGGAGAACTTCCGGCCGGGCGTGATGGATCGGCTCGGTCTCGGCCATGCCAGCCTGAAGGCGGTCCGTCCCGGCCTCGTCTACTGCGCCATATCGGGGTTCGGCCAGAGCGGGCCGATGCGCGACAATCCGGCCTACGACCAAATCATCCAGGGGCTGTCGGGCATCATGAGCATCACCGGCACCCCGGAGACGGCGCCGCTACGTGTCGGCTATCCGGTCGCCGACACGCTGGGCGGGCTGGTCGGCGCCTTCGCCATCGCCGCCGCGCTGGTCAAGCAGAAGACGACCGGCGAGGGGGCGTTCCTCGACGTGTCGATGCTCGAATGCACACTCTCTGCACTTGGCTGGCCGGTGTCCAACTATCTGACTGCCGGCGTCG
The DNA here is from genome assembly GCF_003997725.1 of Mesorhizobium sp. M4A.F.Ca.ET.050.02.1.1. NCBI lineage: Bacteria > Pseudomonadati > Pseudomonadota > Alphaproteobacteria > Hyphomicrobiales > Phyllobacteriaceae > Mesorhizobium > Mesorhizobium sp. M4A.F.Ca.ET.050.02.1.1. The sequence continues at coordinate 1,441 of NZ_RZSG01000648.1, read as the reverse complement.
AGCCGCGGCCGATGGGCAATGAGAACATGACGGCAGCACCGTCCGGCGCGTTCCGCACCGGCGAGGGGCTGCTCAACATCGCCGCCAACAAGCAGGAGCAGTTCGTCACGCTCTGCCAATTGATCGGCCGGCCGGAGCTGGCGTCCGATCCGCGCTTTGCCGAACGCGAGACGCGCAAGCAGAACCGCGCGGCGCTGAAGGTGCTGATCGAGGACGCGTTGGCGGGTGCCTCGGCGGCCGCCTGGGAGGAAAAGCTCAACCGCGCCGGCGTGCCGGCCGGACGGGTGCTGACCATCCCGCAAGTGCTCGGCGAGCGCCAAGTGACAGAGCGCGGCATGACGACCCGCTTCGAAGGCATGCCCGGCATGGATCAAGCACTGACCGTGGTGCGCGGCGGCTTCATGGTCGACGGCGCAGCGCCATTGCCGGCCGGGCCGCCGCCGGCGCTGGGCGAACATATGGATGACGTCTTTGCGACGCTGCCGGCGCGCGGCAAGACAAGAGCGCAGGCATGAGCCAGGAGAAAAAGGCCGGCCGCGCGCGCGGCGAGGAATGGTGGCGGACCGGCATCATCGAGATGAGCCCTGGCGTGATCCGGCTCCGCGGCTACGAGATACAGGACCTCATTGGCCGCGTCAGCTTTCCGGCGATGATCTGGCTGATGCTGCGCGGCGAATTGCCCAGCGAGGACCAGGCGGCGCTGCTCGGCATCGCGCTGGGTGCTGCCGTCGACCACGGGCCGCAGGCGCCGTCGATCGCCATCGCCCGCATGGCGGCGACCTGCGGCGTCGGCATCAACAATGCGATGGCCTCGGCCATCAACGTGCTGGGCGACGTGCATGGCGGCGCCGGCGAGCAGGCGCTTTCCTTCTACGGCGACATCGCCGCGGTGATGGACCGGGGCACGACGCTGGCCGATGCGGTGGCGGCGCGGCTCGATCGCTTCTTCGCCGAAGACAGGGGCTATGTGCCGGGTCTCGGCCATCGCTTCCATCCGGTTGATCCGCGCGCGCCGCGGCTCATCGAACTGACCCGCGATTTCGCGGCGCGCCGCGTGGTCAGCGGCCGCTTCGCCGACATCGCAGAGGCCATCGAGGCCGAGGTGGCGCGGCGCAAGGGCAAGCGCATCCCGCTCAACATCGACGGCGCGACGGCGGTGATCTATGGCGAGCTCGGCTTCCCGCCGCCGCTGACGCGCGGCCTGTTCGTGCTGTCGCGCTCGGTCGGCATCCTGGCGCATGCCTGGGAGCAGTCGCAGGAAACCGAGCGCAACAAGGGGCCGCTGCCGCGGGAATGGCTGTGGGCCTATACGGGTATTCCGGTACGACCGTTTCCCGGGCGCGAGGATGAGAGCAGCTGATCTCAAATCGCGTCGGCAGGCTCGGTCTGGGGGACAGTCAAGTCCCTCAGCAACGTCGACAGATCCGGCTCGTCGATAAGC
>NZ_RZSG01000647.1:0-3467 GCF_003997725.1 Mesorhizobium sp. M4A.F.Ca.ET.050.02.1.1 | reverse complement strand
GCTCCTTGCCGTCCTTGACGATCTCGACGCCGAGCAGCAGGCCGCGCCCACGAACGTCGCCGACGCATTCATAACGCTGCTTAAGCCGCGACAGTCCGTCGAACAGTTTCGCTCCCAGGCGCTGTGCCCGGTCGACGAGCTTTTCCTCTTCCACCACATCGAGCACCGCAACGCCGACAGCCGCCGGCAGCGGGTCGGAGACATGCGTGGTGTAGAACAGGAAGCCCTTGTCGTGCGCTGCTTCCTCGATTTCAGCCGTCGTCATCACCGCCGATAGGGGAAGCCCGGCGCCGATGGTCTTGGAGAGCGTAAGGATGTCGGGGGTGGCGCCATCCCTTTGGTAAGCGAACATGTCTCCCGTGCGGCCGATGCCGGTCTGCGCTTCATCGAGGATCAGCAGCATTCCGCGCTCGCGGCATTTCTGCTGGAGTGCCGCCAGATATCCTTGCGGCAGTTCCAGTATGCCGCCGCTCGATAGGATCGGCTCGGCGACAAAGGCCGCCAGGCTTCCCGTCGACTGGCTGTCGACGAGGTCGAAGGCATCGCCGAGTTCGGTCAGCCAGTCCAGCGAGCCGTCGGCGTGCCTGAAGCGCGGCCGAAAACTGTTGGGGGCAGGGATGGCCAGCGATCCGACCGTGGCTGGGCCGTAGCCCTTGCGGCCGGCGCTGTAGGTCGCTGACGCCGCAGCCCCCGTCATGCCGTGCCAACTCTTCGAGAAGGCAACAATTTCGTGCTTGCCGGTCACCAGCTTTGCCATCCGGATCGCGGCTTCATTGGACTCGGCGCCCGTCGAAAGCAGCATCACCCTGTCGAGCCCGGGCGCCAGCGCCGCGAGGCGCTCCGCAAGCTCCACCACCGGGCGGGGACAGCATGCCGCTGAAAAGATGCGCGGCCCTTTCCACCTGGCGGCTGACCGTCGAGACGATCCTCGGGTGAGCATGCCCGAGCAGGGCGCTCATCTGCCCGGAGGTGAAGTCGAGGATGGGCCTGTCGTCGGCATCGTAGACGAAGGAGCCAGCGGCGCGCTCGATGATGGCGGGCTCGAAGCTGCCGCCATAGCGGATCAGGTGCTTGCGCGCCGAATCCCAAAACCCAGGCTCCAAGTTCTTCGACATATCTCAACTCCAGCAAGCGTTGCGCCAACAATTTAGCGGCTGGCGCGGATGCAGTAAAATTGATAGTTGTCGGATTCTGATATCAATGGATTTGATATGCTCGATCTCAAGCTGCTGGCGACATTCGTGCGCGCGGCGCATTCGGGAACCCTCAGTGCGGTGGCGGTACAGGTCGGACGCACGCAGTCGGCCGTGACAATGCAGGTGCAGCGGCTCGAGGAAGCCCTCGGCCAGAGCCTGTTTCATCGCAGCGGCAGCGGGGTGCGGCTCACCGGCAGCGGCGAGCGCTTCCTGGCCTATGCCGAGCGCATCCTCAAAATCCATGACGAGGCGATCTCGGCGCTGTCCGACAAAGGCCTGCACGGTTCGATTATTTTCGGCAGTCCCGAGGACTATCTGAGCGCGTTCTTTCCCGCGCTGCTGAAGGGCTTCGGAACCATGTATCCCGATGTCGAAATTAAGGTGGTTTCGGCGCCCACCGTCGAATTGCGGACGCTTCTCAACGCGCGCCAGATCGACCTGGCGCTTGTCTCCAGTCCGAACGCAAGCGACGCGCATGTGCGCACCGAAGCGCTCGTATGGGTGGGCAGCAAGCCGGCGCTGGACCTCTACGATTTTGGCGACATCGTGCCGCTGGCGTTGTCGGCGTCGAATGCCGTCGACCACAAGGCGGCTTGCGAGGCCATGGCGCGCGCCGGACTGCGCTACAAAATATCCTATGCCAGCAACAGCCTTGCTGGACTGATCGCCGTGGCGCGGTCGGGCCTGGCAATCAGCGTGATGACCGAGGATGCGGTGCCGTCGGACCTCCATATTCTGGGCGCGCCGTTTCCTCGCTTGCCCCAGCTTGGCATTCTGGTCGCCTTTGCCGACACCGAGCGATCACCCGCGGTCGAGGCCTTCGCCGATCACATCCGAGCCGTTCTGCCGTCTCTGTGAGAACTTCCGCTCTCCGATTGTCTCCCGAGGTCAGCCCGTCGCTTCCTGTGGATGCGCGGTTGGCATAGCGATCCTGATGGCCGCCAGGCATCCGAGAGTGCCGAGCGGCACGAAAGCGAGGAACAGCCAGCCGGCGACGTTCGCCGCCGCGTCGCGATTCAGGCCTTCGGAAAAGCCGCTGGCATTGGCGATGACGCCGGCGAGCGCCGCCCCTACCGCATAGCCGATGCGCTGCATGGTCGGCACCGCGGCGGAGGCGATGGTCTGCTCGCTATTCTGGGCGGAGGCCACGATGACCCGTGTCAGGAACGGCCAGCAGACGCCAAAGCCGCCGCCCTGCAGCAGGGCGCAAAGCAGGATCAGCGGGATCGAGCCCGCCGGGATCGTGTAGGCGAAGCCGGCGAGGCCGGCCGCGATCATCAGCGCGCCCACCACGATAATGAGCCTTTCGCGCTCCAGCGGCGCATTGGCGACGAGGATCGCCAGGATCGACCAGGCAATCGATTCGGCGGCGATGATGTAGCCGGTGGTCAGGATCGGGATGCCGTGCAGCGTGGTCAAAAGCAGCGGCCCGTAGATGGCGAAGGAGACGGTTGCCACCGAGAAGGCGGCCACCATGGTCATGCCGCTGCCGACCGGCGAGCGCCAGGAAAACAGCCGCGACGGAAACAGCCGCGAGCCCGGCTTCAGCGCATCGACGCGGAAGAACAACACGAGGCCGATCAACCCCAGCCCAAGCAGCAGCGAGGAGCGCAGCAGGGCGACATCGACGCCGGCGCTGGCGATCAGCACGACGCTGACGGCGAGGCAGCCGAGCGCGGCATAGGGGAAGGGCGGCGCCGTGCCCTTGTCCACCTGCGGCCTGGTCGCCTGCGGCGTGTCGAGCACGATGAAACTTGCCAGCGCCATGGCGGTGCCGCCAACCGTGAAGATGCCGAAGGCCCAACGCCACGATAGAAGCTCGGCCATGATGGCGCCAAGCATCGGGCCGCTGAAGGCGGCGACGCCCCAGATCGCCGACATGATGCCGAAAAGCTGCGGCCAGATGTTGCGCGGGAACAGCCGCTCGACCGAGACGAAAGCCAGCGACACCAGCGCGCCGCCGCCCAGCCCCTCGACCAGCCGCCCGGCAAGAAAGAGCGGCATCGAGGGTGCGGTGGCGCAGATCAGCGCGCCGGCAGCATAGAGCAAGGCGGCAACCATCATGTTGGAGCGCAGCGCCACATAACTCACCAGCCGTCCGGCGGCGGCGCCGGCGACGATGGCGCCAAGCTCGTAGATCGCCAGCGACCAGCCGACCAACTGCACGCCGGCCAGTTCGCCGACCATGGCCGGCATCACCGTCGCCACCATCGTCTCGTTGGTGGCGTGCAGCAGGATGCCGAGGCTGATGAAGCAAAAGCGCGCCAGGTC
>NZ_RZSG01000646.1:0-3491 GCF_003997725.1 Mesorhizobium sp. M4A.F.Ca.ET.050.02.1.1 | reverse complement strand
GTCTCGGGCGGGGCGGTCTCGGCGGCCGCGTCGATACGCATTGGCTCGAACGCTACGGCAATGCGATCATGCTTTCGGTCGTGGGCGGCGTTTCAGAATACCTGTCCTCACTCGCCGACAGCGGCAGCGACAGCCAGCAACGGCAGGTGACGACCGTTGATCCCGTTACCGGGCAGACGGTCACCACCACCTATGGCGGCTCCGGTTCACAACGCGATGCCCGCGGCATCGCCTTCGACAAATCCTCGACGGCGCTGCAGCAGCTGGCACAAGAGGCATTCCGCGACACACAGAACATCCCGCCGACGATCTACGTCGACCAGGGCACGCCGATCGTCGTGTTCGTTCGCCGGGATCTCGATTTTTCCGAGCTCTATGCAGATCCGGTAGAAGAGGAGCTGGCGCGACTGAAGCGCGGCGGCAAGCCGGCAAAGGCGGTCGATCCGACGCCGCTCTCTGTCACGCCGACGTCTGAGGCTGGGCCCTATGATCCAGGCTACGGGACTCCGGCCCGATGAATGTGCAGCCTGCGTCGAACCCCTGGGCGCGCGCACCGGTGCTGCGCGCCGAACTGGAACCGATCTGGCCCTATATGGAGGAAGAATCGGTTTCCGAAATCGCCGTCAACCGACCCGGCGAAGTTTTTATTGAGCGCCTGGGTGCAAAGGAGATGGAGCACCTCGTCAAACGCGAGCTCACCAGAAACTGGATTCGCTCGGTCTCAGTTGGCGTCGCTTCGGCCACCAACCAGGTCGTCAACGAAGTCACGCCGGTCTTGTCGGCCGCTCTCCCCTCGGGCGAACGTTTTCAATGCGTGCTCCCGCCGGCGGCACCAGATGGCGGCGCGATCTCCATCCGCAAGCAGGTCATCATGGACATGACGCTTGGCGACTACGCAAAAATGGGCGCCTTCGAACAGACCGAGATGGGCAGTGGCCTCGCGCTCTCCGCTGAAGAAAAGCAGCTCGCCGAGATGCTCAACGACACCTCGCCGTTGGAATTTCTGCAATATGCGGTTCGCAATCGGATTTCTCTCATTGTCTCCGGCGGCACGTCGACCGGCAAGACAACCTTCCTCAATGCGTTGTTGAAGATCATCCCCTCCCATGAGCGCATCATAACCATCGAGGATACGCGCGAACTCAAGCCGGCGACGTCGAACACGGTGACGCTGCTTGCCTCGAAAGGTGACCAAGGCCTTGCCAGGGTCACGCCGCAACAGCTGCTCGAGGCGTCGCTGCGTATGCGCCCCGACCGGCTGCTGCTCGGCGAGCTGCGCGGTGCCGAGACATTTTCCTTCCTGCAAGCCATCAACACCGGCCATCCCGGTTCGCTTACAACCGTTCATGCCAACTCGGCCCGCTCGGCCTATGAGCGTCTGGCCCTCATGGTCATGCAAAGCAATGTCGGGCTCTCTCGTAGCGAGATCCTTGACTATCTGCGCGAGGTGATCCCGGTCGTCGTGCAGATGGTGCGCGGCGATGGCGGACGCCGATCGATCAGCGAAATCAAGTTCACGAAGGCTGAGACGATCTGACAGGGGCGCATTATGGAAAAGATCGCCGGCAGGATCTTCCTGGCTTTGATGGCAATGGCGCTGGGCGCGTTGCTTTTTGTGGTCGCTTATGCCGCCACCGACTGGTACAGGACCGGATCGCATTTTCTCGTCGACAGCCTCAATGCGGACCCGCGACGAGTCTTCGGTTACGCCTGGACGGACCTCAAAGCCGGAAGCTTTGCGAAGCTTCAATATGCCGGCGCTGCGGCCGCTTTCGGCTTCGTCCTGCCGCTCGTCATCGCATTCTTGATGAGGCCACCGAAGCGCAACGACGCAAAATTCATGTCGATGGCGGACGTTCGCCGGGCTGGCCTGCTGAGGCCGAGGGGCATCTTCATCGGACGCGCCGGCGGCAGACTGGTCAACGTCTTTGCCCCGCACCGCGATCGGCGCACTGGCAAATTGCGCCTGACGCGCCCGAGAGTTCGCGGCGGCAAGAAACTTTGGATCGACGGCGATGACGTCGGCGGCTTCGTCATTGGACCGCCAAGATCGGGCAAAGGCGCGGCGCTGATTATCCCCAACGCGCTGATGTGGCCACATTCGCTTGTCGTGCTTGATCTTCGCGGCGAGACCTATGAAGCCACGGCCGGCCATCGGGCCACCTTCAGCCAGGTCGTCCGCTTCGCGCCGGCCGACCGGGACGGCAACACCGCTCTTTATAATCCGATGGATTTTATTTCGCTCGATTCGGCGCAGCGGGATATCGACCTGCGCAACATGGCGGCCGCGCTCTTTCCGCGGCCGCCTGCGAACGCCGACCCCTATTGGGTCAACGATGCTCGCCTCCTCTTCACCGGCATTGCCTCCTACGTCATGGAGTCCCCGCAGATCGCCGACGAAAACCGCAGCTTCGCCACCATCCTCAAGATCATGAACGGCGCCGACCAGCCGATTTTGGAGTTCCTTGCGAGCTTGCGCGACAACCGCCGGCATGAAGTATCCGATTTCACGCTGCAGACACTTCTGCCCTACGCGGACATGGCGGAGAAGCAGTTTTCCGGTCTCTATGCTGGCGTGCGCACCTGCATGGCGCCGTTCCTGAACGAACGGCTGATGCGGGCCACTGCGCGGAGCTCCTTCGACATCCGAAATCTCAAGAGCGAGCGGGTCTCGCTCTATCTCGATTTCCGGCGCGAGCAGATGGCGTCCCTCGGCCCGCTTTTCAATGTGCTCATCACGCAGATGATGAACTTCATGTCGGAATCCATGCCGCGCCCCGGCGAGCACCAGGTGCTTGTCCTGCTCGATGAATTTCAGAATCTCGGTAAGCTTGAGAAGGTCACGGACATGGCGACCGTCCTTGGCGGCCACGGCGTGCCGATGTGGTTTTTCGTGCAGTCCTTGAAATCCGTCGACGAGATCTATCGCAAGGAAAGCCGCGAAACGCTGATCAACGCTGCCCGGGTCCAGATCTTCTTCGGCGCCCAGGAGACCGACGATCTGCGCTACGTCTCCGAGCAGATAGGCGAAACGTCAGAACCGCAGAAGGACGTCACCAGGACGCAAGCGAGCCTTTTCGACACCTATTACACGCGCTCCGTTCACAGCAGGCAAGTGCGTCGTCCGCTCATGCGGCCGGACGAGATCCGCACCATGGACAAGAGCAAGGTCGTCATTCTGCCGCGCGGCGAAAACGCAATCCTTGCGACCCGGAATTTCTATTTCGCTGATCGGGAACTCTCCAAGCGGGCTTTCATGCCGCTCCCGGAAAGGATGAACGCTAAGCGCGCCAAACCCCTCGCTGCCGCCGCTCCCCTCCCCTCCCCGTCCGTCCAGTCGATCGTGCCGACTGGGCCACGCTACTGCTCCGGCATCACGCACTCGCGGCTGCAGCGAGGTGCGACGTTCGCTGCAAAGGTTGGGCGTGCCGAGCCGCCAGTCGCTCGCCGTCGCCTGTCCGCCTCGCAAAGGGCAGCCGGGCCTGAGGCGA
>NZ_RZSG01000645.1:0-3497 GCF_003997725.1 Mesorhizobium sp. M4A.F.Ca.ET.050.02.1.1 | reverse complement strand
AGAATGCCGGGGCCTACGACTTTGAATGGTCATTTGGCGGCGGGACGGCGATGATGATCCAGGTCGGCGATCGCGAAAGCCACGACATCGATATCTTCCTCGACGACCCGCAACTGCTCGGGTTCATCGACCCCTCCAGACGCCAGCTGCACTTCGAAACGATCCCATCCGACTATCTGGGTGACGGAGTTCGGTTCCAGAAATTCGCCTTCGAAGGCGTCGGTGAAATCGACTTCATCGTTGCCGGAGCGCTGACAAAGACACCGTTCGACACACGCGACGTTGAAGGCAGGGGGTGCGGCTCGAGACCATTCCCGTGATCATCGCCAAAAAGATCTACTACCGAGGATCGGAAGCCAAGCCGCGCGACATTTCGATATCGCTGCTGCAGCACGGTCCCAGTTGGAGCCTCATGGTCAACGCTCTGCGCGCATTTCCAGAGCAAGTTTCGCGGACCAAGGATCGGTTGGAAAAGTTAAATCCAGAATTCGTGGAGCGTGCCATAGCACAGCTGATGATCATGCCCGACTACGAAGTGTCGGCCGCCGATAGCCTGGATACAGCGCTGGCCGTGCTCGATGAGGTGGTCGTCGCCTAAGCCTAAGAAGACCTGACCAACTAACTCCGACGATCGAGCGGGGGGAAGGGAGGGGGTGTTAGAGTCCAGACGCCTTGGTCCTTGACCCTGACTTGGTCCCTGCGGCGCTGATATTTTCGCGTCATTTCCGCTGACGCGTGACCGAGCTGCTTTTGCACATAGCGCTCGTTGACCTCGGCCGAGGAGGCGAGACCCAGCGCGCAGCGAATGCCCGGCAAATTTTTGACCGCGTTCGCCTTCCGACAGATCGCCCCGCATGCCGGCAGCGAGCGCGGTACGCTTGACCAGGCGCGCCACCTCCTGGTCGTTGAGCCGCTCGGCGCCGGCCGCCTTGCCGCGCAAGGTGACCAGAACGCCCTTGTCGGGGAAGAAGTCCACCCAGCCGCGGCCGTCCTCGGTTTGATCGCGCCAAACATCGAGGCCGACGATTTCCGAACGTCGCAGGCCGCCGGCAAAGCCGAGCAACAGCACGGCGCGATCGCGCAAGCCGCGCAGGGTTCCGCGATCCAGCGTCTCCAGCATGGCGATCAGATCCTCAGGCAGGAGGGACGTGAAGCGTGGGTGTTGCGAATACCGGCCATGACGGTGGCGATATGCCGGTCCTTGCGGTCCAGCGGCTGCCCACGCTGCGCATAGTTCCAAGCGAGCGACGAAAGCCGGCGCTCGATCGTCGACACCGAATTGGCTCTTCGATCGCCGCCGAGCTTGGCGGATGCACAGGCCGTGACGTAGAGGCCGACGACCTGAGGATCGGGGGGCGTTTCGACGCCTTGCCGTCGGCACCAACTGGCAAAATGACGCCAGTCGGAGGCGTAGGCGCGGGCCGCGTGTTCGCCGAACTGGCCGCTTCGACCTAGCCGCGTGCGCGATCAGCCAAGCCTTCAAGGTGACCCGGAAACCGACCCTTCTCGCTTGTCGGCGCCGGCAGGGGAGGGGAGGGGGAGTGTTGGCAATGCCGGTGCTGATGAGCTGTCTCGGCATCGGTAAGGCACCCGCCGACGCAACCACTCTGTCGCGCGAGCCATCGGCACCCGATCCCTATCAATTCGTCCCCTGGACCCCCGGGCCAGAGCATCCTCGTCACTAAGTTCACCGACTACGGGGGCGAGCCGGGCGCCGTCGATAACGCAACTTACGTGTCCCGCGAGCAGTCGGCGGTGCGAGCGGCAATGGTTGCGACCGGCGAAGCCGATTTGGCGTGGGGGATCTCCTCCGTCGTCGCGGATAACCCGGAGACCGACTTCACCTACCTGAATTTCGGAAACCGAGCGGCTGCGCTTCGACATCTACAAATCGCCGCTGGACGATGTGCGTGTTCGCCCGGCGATCCACTACGCCATCGAGCGCAAAGGTTTGATCGGCACCGTCAACCCAGCCACCTACCAGATCGCCCAGAAATACGTGATGCCCACGACCATCAATGGCTTCGATCCGAATGTTCAGCCCTATGAGTACAATCCCGAACGCGCGTAGCAGCTGGTTTCGCGCGCCCGCTGCTACGGTGCAAGGAAGTGAGCGGGAGGCTCTTCCTATGCCAATACCTTCCTGAAATAGGCGACCGTCTCTTTCAGACCGTCTTCGAGCGGCATGCGCGGCGCCCAGCCGAGCGCTTCCTTCGCGAGGCTGATGTCGGGCTGGCGCTGCTTCGGGTCGTCCCCGGGGAGCGGCAGGAAAGTGAGCTTCGATCGCCCGCCGACGGTCGCCAGCACTTTTTCCGCAAGTTCGAGCATGGTGAACTCGCCCGGATTGCCGATATTAACGGGACCAGTGAAGGCGGCCGGACTCCCCATTAGTCGTACCATGCCGTCGATAAGGTCGTCGACATAGCAGAAGCTCCGCGTCTGTGAGCCGTCGCCATAGATCGTGATCGGCTCGCCCGTGAGCGCCGCGACGATGAAATTCGACACCACCCGTCCGTCATTGGGATGCATGCGCGGTCCATAGGTGTTGAAGATGCGCATCACCTTGATTTGGAGGCCGACCTGACGGTGATAGTCGAAAAAGAGGGTCTCAGCGCAGCGCTTGCCTTCGTCATAGCAGCTTCTGACGCCGATCGGATTGACCCGGCCCCAATAGGATTCGACCTGCGGATGGATTTCCGGATCGCCATAGACCTCCGAGGTCGATGCCTGCAGGATGCGCGCCTTCAGCCGCTTGGCGAGCCCCAGCATGTTCATGGCGCCGTGCACGCTCGTCTTCGTCGTCTGGATCCGATTGTGCTGATAATGGACGGGCGAGGCCGGGCAGGCGAGATTGTAGATCTTGTCCACTTCCACATAGAGCGGGACAGTCACGTCGTGCCGCATCAGCTCGAAACCGGGATCGTCGAGGAGATGGCGGATATTGGCCTTCGAGCCGGTAAAGAAATTGTCGAGGCACAGAACGTCGTGCCTCTCTGAAAGGAGCTTGTCGCAGAGATGAGAGCCGAGGAAACCTGCGCCGCCGGTGACTAGGATCTTGCTCATTCTTCAGCCACGCTGTCCCGTCGATTGGTCGCAACCCTGGATCAGACCGATCTCTGCCACCGTCGCGCCGTCAAAGGCACGCGGATAAGCCGGCCGTTCCCGCTTAGCTGCCTCATGAAGCGGTTGCAGTTATTTTCCGCGTCTTTTCGTGAAGTCCATAGGGCACCCGGCGATACTCACTGCCGATCAAGTTAATGGCCCAGTCATGAATGCTTTCACCAACCTACCTCCCATGGCCGGGGCTTGGCGTGGAAAACCACCGCGCGAACGCCGTCCGGCACGCGGCCGAGGCGCTGAACGTCCATCTTGTACGAACACAGTTGACCGGGGCAGATGTCTTGCCACAGGCGCCAATCAACCCACCGGCAGCTCTCAATAAACGACTGATCGCCGCCCTCAGCGAACCGTCGCATGTGGTCCGCGGGTGCGGCTGT
>NZ_RZSG01000644.1:0-3506 GCF_003997725.1 Mesorhizobium sp. M4A.F.Ca.ET.050.02.1.1 | reverse complement strand
GGGAAAGGCCATCGAGTGGCGGTAGTCGTGAGCGGCATTGTGGACGGCATCGAGATGCGAGAAGCCGACAAAGCCGACGACGAAAATGCCGAGCAACGCGGCCATGGCCAGCTGCATGAAGCGCGACTGCGAGGAGACGGAGGTGCCGAGGGAGACGGAAGCGGTCGTCATGTCTTGTCCTTTCGCCCTCCACCCGAGGGCATAGAATTCAACGTTTCTGTCGCCGGCAGGTCTCCTGGCTCGCGGATCAGCGCCCTTCCCCACCTTCCCGAGGAATTTCCTCAGTGGTCTTGGAGAGGACTACCGCACACAGTTGCGGGGGCAGCCACGGCATTGGACGAATTCGCCCTCACCGCATTCCCTCTTGGCTCCAAAAACGGAACCGACGACGGCAGGACTATAGGCAGAATCGTCGCGCCCGGCAAACCAAATTCCGGCGGCCACCAGCGCAAATGCGCCGCCGGGCCTAGCTGTCCGACGCGGCAATTCGTTCAGCAACCAGATGCTGCAGCCGCCACAGATGGCTGTCATGGATGCCGCGCTGCTCCAGGTTCTTCACCGTGTTGTAAAGATAGTCTGCGCCCGATCCCCAGTGCCCGCAGGACGTCGCCAGCCTTTCGACCACCTCTTTTTCCTCAAGCGGGCCGGCATAGGTTGTGCCCTTGCGGTTGATGACGAAGGCCAGCGCCCGCAACGTGCCACCATCGCTCGAAAGGTTGAGCAGGCGCGGATGGTAGCTGGTCGGCTTCAGCGTCACCTCGCGCCGCAAGACCTTGTCGAGCTGCTGGCGCCGGTCGGCATCGCCAAGCCTGAAGGCGACGCCCTTGCACTGCCCGCCCCGGTCCAGCGCCATCATCAGGCCAGGCTGCTCCCTGGTGCCGCGCCAGCGCGTCATCTTCATGCAGAAGGATCTGTGCCAGCCGCGCGCGACCGCTACCCGCTCTTCGACATGGTCGATCTCGGGCTTCCAGATCAGCGACCCGTAGCCGAACAGCCAGAGCGGCTCGCTGCCAGGCAGCTCAGCCTCCAGCGTGTCCAGCATCGCATCATAGTCGGCATCGTCCAGATGCATCGCGTTGGGATCAGGCCCGCTGTCCTCGACGACGCGAAAGCAGCGCGCGACCAGCTCCTCGGTGAGCGACATTGTCCTTGGCGGCATGAACTGTCCCTGGGCACCCGACTTGTGAAGCGCCGACCTTAGGGGCGGCGATTGCGTGCCACAATGGCCACGGCGCGAGCGATTGACAAACATCCTGCCCGGGTGTCGGCTGGACCATTCAGGGAGCCGCCTATGCAGCCCAAACCGAGCGACGACCTCTACACCGGCCTGACCAGGCTTGCGCCGACGCTGCCGTCGTCGGCCTATTGGGATGCCGGGGCCCACGGTCGTGACCTCGACGCGATCTGGTACAAAAGCTGGCTGCTGGTCTGCCGTGAGGCCGATCTTGCCCAGCCGCTGGCTTTCAGGACATTCCGCGTCGGCACGCAGGAGATCGTGGTGCTGCGCGACGAGGCCGGCGAATTGCGCGCCTTCCACAACACCTGCCGGCATCGCGGCTCGCAGCTTTGCCAGGAGAGCGAGGGAAGGCTGAAGGCCAGGCTGCTGACCTGCCCCTACCACGCCTGGTCCTATTCGCTGCGCGGCGATCTCGTGCGCGTGCCGTCGAAGTCGCTGCCCGAAGGCTTCGACAAGGCAGACTACCCGCTCTATGGCGTGGCGCTGTCGGTGTGGCGCGGCTTCGTCTTCATCAACCTCGCCGAAGATGCCGCCGGCTCGGCGGAAGCTTCGTTCGACAGAGCTTCCGGCAATCTCGCCAACTGGCCGCTGGAGACGCTGGTCACCGGCCATGCGCTGCGCAAGGTCATGAACTGCAACTGGAAGATCTTCTGGGAGAATTTCAACGAGTGCCTGCATTGCCCTGGCGTCCACAAGGACCTGTCGCGGCTGGTGCCGATGTATGGCCGTGGCCTGATGACGAGGCACGACGATCCAGAATGGGCGCGCCACGCCGACAATGACGCGCCGGAATATTCCGGCGGCCTCCGAGCCGGCGCCGAGACCTGGTCGCGCGACGGCCGCGCGCACGGCCCGGTGTTTGCCGGCCTGACGCCGGCCGAATGCGCCGCCGGCCAGACCTACGCCACAAGCCTGCCGTCGATGTTCATCGTCGGCCATGTCGACTATGTGCGCACCGTGCGGCTTGTGCCGCTCGGCCCCGAGCAGACGGAACTGTCAACCGAATGGCTGTTCCCGGCCGAAGCGCTCGCCTCGCCGGAAGCCGACATCGACAACATCGTCGCCTTTGGCAGGCAGGTGCTGGAAGAGGACGCGGCGATCTGCGAGGTCAACCAGAAGGGCCTGCGTTCGATGCGCCACGAGGCCGGTGTGCTGATGCCGGAGGAGTACGACCTGCACCGTTTCCACGAATGGGTGCGCGCGCGGCATCAGGCATTTTCGCCCAAACCCTAGAGCGACTTCGGCAGATGCCGCCAGGTGACAAAGCCACGGCCGCCGCCGGCAGCCCGCGCGCGTGGCGAACGCTGAACCCAGGCTCACGGCCGGCCCTCGAACCGCTCGAAAGAAAACGGCGGGCAGCTTGATACCAGGCGACAGAGGTCCCGCCTTCTTTTGTCTGGCTGAACCATGATAGTCGTTTGGTATCACTGAATCGGAATGCGAGACACGATGAGCCTTCAATCGCCGGCCGAACCTGTTCAGGACACGCCGAAGCAAGGACGCATCGTCGCCATCGACATCGTGCGCGGCTTGGCCCTGCTGGCCATGGCGAGCTACCATTTCACCTGGGACCTCGAGAATTTCGGCTATGCCGATCCCGGCCTCACCGCCTTCGGCTGGTGGAAGATCTACGCGCGCTGCATCGCCTCGACCTTCCTGTTCCTGGTCGGCGTCAGCCTGTTCCTCGCCCATGGAAGGCAGATCCGTTGGCCGGGCTTCTGGAAGCGCTTTGCCATGGTCGCCGTGGCGGCGCTGGCCATTTCGTTGATCACTCGCATCGCCACGCCGGATGGCTTCATCTTCTTCGGCATATTGCACGAGATCGCGCTCGCATCCCTGCTCGGCCTCGCCTTCCTGCGATTGCCCTCGCTGCTGACCATCGCCGTCGCGGCGCTTGTGATCGCCGCCCCGCTCTATCTGCGCTCGGAAGCCTTCGACCATCCGGCGCTGTGGTGGGTCGGCCTGTCGGCGACCAACCCGCGCTCCAACGACTATGTGCCGCTCTTCCCATGGTTCGGCGCCGTGCTGTTGGGCATTGCCGCGGCGAAACTCGCTTCCACCTGCGGCCTGCTTGCCAGGCTGGCGAAATTGGCGCCCGGCCGCTGGTCGAACCCGCTGGTCTTCATCGGCCGCCACAGCCTCGCCTTCTATCTGATCCATCAGCCACTGCTGTTCGGTTCGGTCTGGCTGTTTTCGCAGGTGATGCCGGCGGCGCCGCTGGACCAGGACGCCAGCTTCCTCAAATCCTGCCAGATATCCTGTGAACAGC
>NZ_RZSG01000643.1:0-3518 GCF_003997725.1 Mesorhizobium sp. M4A.F.Ca.ET.050.02.1.1 | reverse complement strand
GTCCTCGACATAGTCGCGCAGCCTGCCCTGCATGGCGTTGACCGCCTTGGCGGCGGCGCGGATCTCGCGACTGCCGGTTTCGGAGATCGGTGGGCTCTTCAGGTCGTTTCCGATACGGTTCACCGCCGTTTCCATCATCCGGTAGGGCGCGGTCAGCCGGCGCAGCGACCAGATCGACATCGCGACCACCAGCCCGGCAATCAGCGAATAGAGTGGCAGGCTGTCGAAGCTGAGGATCGGCCCGACCGGGGTGTTCGGTTCGGTGAAGTTCAGCCACTGGCCGTCGGCGAAGCGCAGCGACGCCGTCAGCTTGTCGCTCTGGGCAAAGTCCGCCGCCAGCACCAGAAGGTCGCGCTCGACCTGGCCGACGTCCTTGTTGGGAACCGTGCCGCCGGGGGCGTCGGCCTCGCGCGACGCTGGATCGCGCCGGACGCGCGCGTCGGTGATGCCGAATTTCGACAGGCGGCCAACGAGGATGTCCTCCAGCTCGGCGAGCTCGTCGTCGCCGGCGATCGAGGAGGTGACTGCGGGCGTATCCGAAACAGTGAGCGCATAGGTGGCGTTGAACAGGCCCGACGCGGTCGCCTTGCGTTCCTCGGGCGTGGCATCATGCATCAGCTGCACCAGCGAGAAGGCGCGGTCGTTCAGCCGGTAGAGATCGACCACGTCATTGGCGGCGGCGCGGTCGCGCGAGACGATGTAGAGCGTCGCGACCTGGCTGATCAGCAGGCCGGCAATGACGATGAGCAGCACCCAGACAGGCAATGTCTCCGGCAGGAAGCGTCTCATTCGGTGGTCGTCTCGGGCAAGAACTGATAGCCGCCGCTGCGCACGGTAAGGATCAGTTTCGGCGTCTTCGGATCGTCCTCCATCTTGCGCCGCAGCCGGCTGACCAGGATGTCGACGCTGCGGTCGAAACTGTAGCCGGTGTCGCCGCCCGACAGCTCGATCAGTTGGTCGCGGGTCAGCACGCGCTGCGCGCTCTTGACGAAGGTCTGCAGGAGGTTGAATTCGGCCATGGTCAGCTCGACCCTGACGTCGCCGGGCGCCGTCAGCCGTCGGCGCGAGCAGTCCATCGTCCAGCCGGCGAAATGAAAGATCTGCTTGGCGGCCGGCCGGCGCGGCTCGGCGGCGCCGTTGCGCCTTAGCACCGCGCGGATGCGGGCGAGCAGCTCGCGCGGATCGAACGGCTTCGGCACATAGTCGTCGGCGCCCATCTCAAGCCCGACGACCCGGTCGGTCGTCTCGGTGACGGCCGTCAGCATGATGATCGGCGTCGTGTAGTTGGCGCGGAGCTCGCGGCAGAGCTCGAGCCCGCTTTTTCCAGGCAGCATCACGTCGAGGACAATGAGGTCGACCTGCGCGCGGCGAAGGATCGCCTCCATCTCAGTGCCGTCGGCGGCGACCGTGGTATGCAGGCCGCGCTTCTGGAAGAACTCCTGAAGCAGGTCGCGTATGCCCTTGTCGTCGTCGACGATCAGTATGTGTGCGTCGGATTTCACGGGATCCCTGTCATTCTGGTGGCCTGGCGGTCATTTCCGATATCACCCACACGATAGAATTCCGGCCATATCTTGGCCAGTGGCGACGATGCTTCGCGAGGCTGGATTCACCAGAAACAATCCAGAAACAAAATTCTACAGTCCGGAAAAACTCCTGAAAAATTTCAAGGGCATAACCGATGTCGTGGCGGTCAGATCACCGGCTGCGACGCTAGTCTCGGGAGTAACGGACAAGACCGATGCAGAGGTTCACGATCAGCTTGATGGGTGCGTTGCTTAGCATTTCGCTCGTCACGGCAGCGGTCGCGGCCTCCAATGCAAAGGTGACGCCGATCACCCGGGCCGAGCGGTGCAGCGATCTAAGCCGTCAAGTTGACGAAGCCCTCGAAACCCATGCCGCGGCAACGCAGGTCACCGCGGCGAAGGCACTTCAGAGAAAGGGAAACCGGTTCTGCGCCAACAAGAAGCAGGCGCAGGGAATCCGGATGCTCGCGAACGCTTTGAAGCTGCTTGGAGTGACACCGATCGACCCGGTTCAGTGACGCTCGAATTCCGACCCGCATGAAAAAAGGAAGTGAAGCCATGAAAAAGTCCCTCCTCTCCGCCCTCGGCCTCGGTGTTGCTCTGGCCTTCTCGATGCCGGCTCTCGGCAATGCCGCCGCGACCACGACCGCTGCTCCGGCTGCTACGACGACCGCTCCGGCGACCGCCGCGCCGGCCAAGGCCGCTCCGACGAAGGTTGCCGCCAAGAAGGTCTGCAAGGTGACCAAGACGCACAAGTGCCCGGTCAAGAAGGCCAACAAGGCTCCGGCGAAGAAGTCCTGATCCGCAAGCCTGCTCTTGCATCAAGGCCGCTCCAGCCGATATCCGGCTGGAGCGGCCTTGGCTCGACTGGCGCCGCCGAGCCGGCATCAGGATCGCACCCGGTCCGGCGCGCTGAAACTGGTCCCACAAACGGCGATCCTTAACCTGGTCGCAATGCCGACCCCGTAGGACAATCCGCATGAAGAAGCGGCTTTCGTCCATTATGCGTTCAATTGCGCTTGGCGGCCTGGTCGTTACCGGCCTGGCAAGGATGCTGATCCTGTTCACCGCGAGCCCGGTGCCGGACCCGGCCAGCGGGCGGACCGAGCCTTCGTTGTTCGCGCCCGAGATTTCCACCAACTGGGACTACATCACGCCGATGCAGACCTGGCTGCTGATCGTGCTGACGGCCACGACCCTGATTGCGTTCGCAGCCTGGGCGGTCGCCGCGTTCATGGAACGCCGGGCGGACGGCCCGTCCGCCGGCCGCATCGCCGGCCGCCACGGCCGTTGAACGGCGCACGATAGCTCCCACATAGATTCGTGAATGGCCGCGCCGTCGCCGGAAATGGACGGTCGCGCGCTCGCATGACAAAGTAAGAGCCTTGCTCGCAGTTGCCGGGTTTCCGATGCCAGAAACCGTCACCAAGCCACGCACCAGAACGAAGCCGCAGACCGAGCGGCCGAAACTCTACAAGGTCATCCTGATCAACGACGACTTCACGCCGCGCGAATTCGTGGTGACGGTGCTGAAGGCCGAGTTCAGGCTGAGCGAGGACCAGGCGCAACAGGTGATGATCACCGCGCACCGGCGCGGCGTCTGCGTCGTCGCCGTCTTCACCAAGGATGTCGCAGAAACCAAGGCGACGCGAGCGACGGACGCCGGCAAGGCGAAGGGCTATCCGCTGCTGTTTACGACGGAGCCGGAGGAGTAGGGCCTCTCCCTCGCCCCGTTTACGGGGAGAGGGAAAGCGAGGCCGGCTTGCCGGCTGAGCAGGGTGAGGGGTAGGGCAAGCGCCGAGTTCTGATCGCAAGCATCGGCGCTGCCCCTCATCCGCCTTCGGGCACCTTTGTAACTTGTCCCTTGCCGACTCTGCTATTGCAGCAGGTGCGGTGGCGGACGAGAGACCGGAGCATCTTTGGGCCTTGAAGCCCGTGGGAGAGCGAGGGTCTTCGTCCGCCGTTCCATCGACCCCGAACAGTCGCCTGGGC
>NZ_RZSG01000642.1:0-3521 GCF_003997725.1 Mesorhizobium sp. M4A.F.Ca.ET.050.02.1.1 | reverse complement strand
GAGCGTGATCGCCGCGGCAATGTCGCCTTCGCCCAAAGTCCGGATATCGCCCCTTGTCTCCGCCAGTCTACCCATCGTCTCCGCACGGGCGATGCCCTGGCATTGGTAGACGGTCTTCTCCGGCTGGAAATCGAGCGAAAGATAGAGCCGTCTTGCCGCTCGTGTTGCATTGAGGCGCAGATCGCGCCCGGCGACCTTTTCGAAGACCCGCTTCATCAGCCATTGTCCTGCGCCGAGCGTCTGCAGTCGCGGCGAGGTGATGACCATGCCCACGGTGGCGAAATCGGTGCCGTGCGCGAACCACATGGCCGAACCGAGAACGCGGCCGATCTCATCGAGCGCCACGAAGCCGCGCCCCGATTCGCGCAGGAACTGCCAGTCTTCGGCCCGGTGCGGCCATCCGACGGACAGGGAGTGCCCGTGCAACCGATCGAGCTCGATGCCCTCGATGTCGCCGATGCGCATCGAGAAGGTATCGATTTTCAAGCTTCCGGACGGCTTCAATGCCATGCCCCTGAAAGATTGCCGCACTAGAGATGACGCGTCGATGGTCACCCTCTCTCCGCCAACGCTAAACAAGCAGACCGGTAGGATTTGCTCGAAAGCCGCGCGCCAACGCTAGATTCAACTGAAACACTTCCGCTTTCGGCACGCAATCGCGAAAGAACGCGCACATCTTCTCCTGAAATCTAGCAGCTTACGGTCGCCGACACCGATCCGGCGACCCGAAATGTCTTAAGGGCTGGAATGGACGTCTTCGACATCCTCGACCGTCTCGTCGCCTTTCCATCGGTCGCCGGCGAGCCGAATGGCGACATCGCCGGCTGGATCGAGGCCCATCTCGCGCAGCACGGAACGCAAGTCAGCCTGCTCCAAGGGCCTGAGGGCGATCGTTTCAACCTGTTCGCAACGATCGGCCCCGCCGATGTGCCGGGCTTCATCCTGTCCGGCCACATGGACGTCGTCCCCGCCGGCGAGCCACATTGGAGCTCGGCTCCTTTCACGCTGCGCCGGGAAGGCGAACGGTTCTATGGACGCGGCACCACGGACATGAAGGGGTTTCTGGCAGCAGTGCTCGCGGCTGTGCCTGCACTGACGAAACTGCGCCTGGCCAGACCGATCCACCTCGCCTTCTCCTACGACGAGGAGGTCGGATGCCGCGGCGTGCCGCATTTGATCGCCCGCCTTCCCGAACTTTGCGCGAAACCACTCGGCGTCATCGTCGGCGAGCCGAGCGGCATGCGCGCCGTGCGCGGCCACAAGGGCAAGGCGGCGGCTCGGGTGACGGTCAACGGGCGGTCCGGCCATTCGTCGCGACCCGATCTCGGGCTCAACGCCATCCATGCCATGGCTGCGGCGCTGGGCGCGGCCGTCAGCGAAGCCGAGCGGCTGACGTGCGGTCCGTTCGACCCCGCCTTCGAGCCGCCCTATTCCTCGCTGCAGGCGGGCGTGGTGACAGGTGGGCAGTCAGTCAACATCATTCCAGACACCTGCACGCTGGACCTGGAGGCCCGCGCCATACCCGGCGTCGACCCGGCCAGCCTGCTCGCGCCGGTCAAGGCGCGAGCCGAAGCCCTTGCGGTCGGCGGCTTTCGGATCGAGTGGACGCCGATGAGCGCCTATCCGGCGCTGTCGCTGCCGCAGGGCACAGCACTGGCGACACTGTTAGCCGAGCTGACCGGCGAAGCGCCGCTCGCCGCCGTCAGCTACGGCACGGAGGCCGGACTCTACCAGGCCGCCGGCTTCGATGCGATCATCTGCGGCCCGGGCGACATAGGTCGCGCCCACAAGCCCGACGAATACATCCTCGCCAGCGAGCTCGCCGCCTGCCAGCGATTGATCGAGGCGCTGGGCGCCCGCTGCGCGGCTTGAAGGGGAACCGGGATGACGTTCCTGTTCAACTCCGATGCGCGCCGCGGCGCGGTCTTCGGCGAGGCGTTCGCCAGGGAATTGCCGGAGCTTCCCTTCGCCTTGGATGCCGCGACGATCGATGCCGACGCCGTGCGTTATCTGATTACCTGGACCGTGCCGGACAACCTCGCCCGTTACCGCAACCTGGAAATCCTGTTTTCGATCGGCGCCGGCGTCGACCAGTTCCGCTTCGATGCCGTGCCCGCGCAGGTGAAGATCGTGCGCATGGTCGAGGAAGGCATCGTACGCATGATGCAGGAATATGTAACGCTGGCCGTGCTTGCCCTCCACCGAAACATGCCGGCCTATCTGGCGCAGCAGCGCGCCGGCGAATGGCGCGACATACCGCAGCTTCAGGCCGCCTTGCGCCGGATCGGCGTGCTCGGCCTCGGGCAGCTCGGCCAGGCCGTCCTTGATCGCCTAAAGCCTTTCGGCTTCCGGCTCGCTGGCTGGAGCCGCTCGCCGCAGCGGATCGAGGACGTGACCTGCCATCATGGCCGGCCCGGGCTGCAGGAGATGCTCGCGGCCAGCGACATACTGGTCTGCCTGCTGCCGCTGACCGAGGAGACACGTGGCTTCCTCAATGCCGACTTGTTTGCGAAACTGCCCAGGGGCGCCGCGCTCGTCCACACCGGCCGCGGGCCACAGCTCGATCACGAAGCGCTTGTCGCCGCGCTCGACAGCGGCCATCTGTCGGCGGCGATGATCGACGTCACCGATCCCGAACCGCTGCCGGCAGGTCATTCGTTCTGGTCGCATCCGAAGGTCATCCTGACCCCGCATGTCGCCAGCGTCACCCAGCCGGCGACCGCCGCGCAGGCCGTCATCGACAACATCAGACGCCACCGCGCCGGTCTCGATCCCATCGGGCTCGTCGAGCGGTCGCGCGGCTATTGAAGTCCAAAACCGAAAGGCGATGCTTTGTCCCTGCTCAAATCCGTCGACACCAATCCGAACTTTTCGCCACGCGAATCCAAGGCATTGCCGGAGCGGCTGATTGCCGGCGACCCTGCCTTCAAGACCTGGGCGCAGGATGCCGCGAAGGACGACTTGGTCCATACCGGCGTCTGGGAGGCGACACCGGGCGAGACGCGCTCGATCAAGGGCGAGACATTCGAGTTCTGCCACATCCTCTCCGGCGTCGTCGAAATCACCCCCGACGCCGGCCAGGCGGTGACCTACCGGGCTGGCGACAGCTTCGTGATGAAGCCGGGCTTCACCGGGGTCTGGAAGACGATCGAAACGGTGCGCAAGATCTACGTGACGGTCAGCTGAACGGTCGGCGCGGTTTCAAGCGGCAGCGACAGATTTTGCCGTCGCGTGCGGCCGGCACGCAACAATCGTCCGCAGCGGTTCGCCGAACGATGCATGCTGCTTGCCCGCCCGCGCTAGGCTGCGGCCAACGCTAGGTGGTTGCCCATGAGCCTGAGCTTCGATCCGAACACGGTTCCCCTTCCCGTCGGCCATTTTGTCGGCGGGGAAATGATCGCGGCCGAGGGCGCGATCGAGATGCGCCGGCCGTCGGACGGCAAGGAATATGCCGCCTGCCCCGTGGCCGGCGCCGACATGATCGACCGTGCGGTGGAGAGCGCCAAGGCGGCGCTGAAGGC
>NZ_RZSG01000641.1:0-3525 GCF_003997725.1 Mesorhizobium sp. M4A.F.Ca.ET.050.02.1.1 | reverse complement strand
GGGTTCCTCCCGGGGCGTTTTCTTGACATATTATCATGGGACATCTGACCGGGTCCAACACGCTCTAACCCGGCTGCCAGGAAAACAATATGACGATTAATATTGGCAAGACGGTTTTTTCGGCAAGCGCACGCATTTGCCGCATGGCCGCGGCGATGGCCTTGCTGTCTGCCGGTCTGGCGGCGGGCGGCTGCTCGACGAGCAACACCACGAACGCGGCGCCGGTCGCCGGCGTCGAAGGGCCAAAGGACACCGGTTCCTATCCGAACCTCAACATCCCGCCGCAGGTGGCCGCCAAGCAACTCACCAAGGAGGAGACCGACGCCAAGCTTGCCCAGTTGAAGGGCGAGCAGCAGGCGCAACTCGCCAAGAGCGGTGGCGGCGACCAGACCGCAAGCCCGGCGGCGCTCAACTCGCTGGCCAAGAACCATGGCGATCAGGCGCTGAAGCAGATCGAGACGAAATGCGATCCCGCCCTCGACCCTAGCTGCAATTAGGGATATATCGCGCGCCGAAACCACCTTTGAATGTCTGGAACTGACATGGAAGAATTTCACAAGGTCCGCCGGCTTCCGCCTTACGTGTTCGAGCAGGTCAACCGGCTGAAGGCCAGCGCCCGCTCGCGCGGCGCCGACATCATCGACCTTGGCATGGGCAATCCGGACCTGCCGACGCCGAAGGCCATCGTCGACAAATTGTGCGAAGTGGTGCGCGATCCGCGCACGCATCGCTATTCCTCGTCGCGCGGCATTCCGGGCCTGCGACGCGCCCAGGCGGCGTACTATCAGCGCCGCTTCGGCGTGAAGCTCAACCCCGATACGCAGGTGGTGGCAACCCTCGGCTCGAAGGAAGGCTTCGCCAACATGGCGCAGGCGATCACCGCGCCCGGCGACGTCATCCTGTGCCCGAATCCGACCTATCCGATCCACGCTTTCGGCTTCATCATGTCGGGCGGCGTCATCCGCTCGCTGCAGGTGGAGCCCGACGACGGCTTCATCCCGGCGGTCGAGCGCGGCATCCGCCACTCGATCCCGAAGCCGCTGGCGCTGATCCTCAACTATCCGTCGAACCCGACGGCGCTGGTCGCCTCGCTCGATTTCTACAAGGACGTCGTCGCCTTCGCCAAGAAGAACGACATCATCATCCTGTCCGACCTCGCCTATTCGGAGATCTATTTCGACGGCAACCCGCCGCCCTCGGTGCTGCAGGTGCCGGGCGCGATCGACGTCTGCGTCGAGTTCACATCGATGTCGAAGACCTTCTCCATGCCCGGCTGGCGCATGGGCTTCGCCGTCGGCAACGAGCGGCTGATCTCGGCGCTGACGCGCGTCAAGTCCTATCTCGACTATGGCGCGTTCACGCCGATCCAGGTGGCGGCGGCGCATGCGCTCAATGGCGATGGCGCCGACATTGCCGAAGTGCGCGAGGTCTACCACAAGCGCCGCGACGTGATGGTCGATTCCTTCAGCCGCGCCGGCTGGAACATACCGGCGCCGGCGGCCTCGATGTTCGCCTGGGCGCCGATCCCGGAACAGTTTCGTCATCTCGGCTCGCTCGAATTCTCCAAGCTCTTGATCGAGCACGCCGACGTAGCGGTGGCGCCGGGCGTCGGCTTCGGCGAGCATGGCGACGATTTCGTGCGCGTGGCGCTGGTCGAGAACGAGCACCGCATCCGCCAGGCGGCCCGCAACATCAAGCGCTTCCTGGCGTCCACCGCCAAGCAGCCCAACAATGTGGTGCCGCTCTCCGCGCACCGCTGAGTTCGCCTGACATCACCGATCGAATTTTTGAGGGGCATCGCCGGACATGGCTGAAGCGTTGCGTGTTGGAATTGCCGGCCTCGGCACGGTCGGCGCCTCGGTGGCGCGCGTGTTGCGCGACAAGGCGGCCGAGCTCACCCGCCAGTGCGGCCGCGACATCGTCGTGGCAGCCGTCTCGGCCCGCGATCCCAAGCGCGACCGCGGCGTCGACCTTGGCGGCGCGCAATGGTTCGACGATGCGGTCAAGATGGCGGAGGCGGCCAATATCGACGTCTTTGTCGAACTGATCGGCGGCGACGAGGGACCCGCGCGAGCCTCGGTGAAAGCGGCACTCGAGGCCGGCCGCCATGTGGTGACCGCCAATAAGGCGTTGCTGGCCAAGCATGGCGTGCAGCTGGCCGAGATCGCCGAGAAGAAGGGTGTGCTTTTGAATTACGAGGCCGCGGTGGCCGGTGGCATCCCCGTCATCAAGACGATGCGCGAGGCGATGGCCGGCAATTCGGTCACCAGGGTCTTCGGCATCCTCAACGGCACCTGCAACTACATCCTGACTCGCATGGAAGCCGAAGGCATCTCCTTCGACGCGGTCCTCAAGGATGCGCAAAGGCTCGGCTATGCCGAGGCCGATCCGACCTTCGATATCGAGGGCCACGACACGGCGCACAAGCTGTCGATCCTGACCAGCCTTGCCTTCGGCACGAGGATCGCCGCCAACGACATCTATATGGAAGGCATCTCCAACATCACCCAAGCCGACATCCGCGCGGCCGGGGACCTCGGCTATCGCATCAAGCTGCTCGGCGTCGCGCAGCGCACCGAGAGCGGCATCGAGCAGCGCGTGCACCCGACCATGGTGCCGACGGCTTCCGTCATCGCGCAGGTGCACGGCGTCACCAACGCGGTGGCGATCGAGACCGACATTCTGGGCGAGCTTCTGCTTTCCGGCCCAGGTGCGGGCGGCAACGCCACCGCTTCGGCGGTGATCGGCGATATCGCCGACATCGCCAAGAGCCGGCCGGGCTTCCAGCACGGACCGGTCTTCGGCCGCCCGGCGAAGGAGCTGAGGCCGTACAAGCGGGCCCAGATGCGCAGCCATGCCGGCGGCTATTTCATCCGGCTCACCGTGCATGACCGCATCGGCGTCTTCGCCGCGATCGCCAAGCGCATGGCCGACAACGACATCTCGCTGGAATCGATCGTCCAGCAGGCCGCAGGCCCGGAAACACACGCGCAGAAGACGGTCATCCTCGTCACCCACGAGACGACGGAAGCAGCGGTGCGCAAGGCCGTCGAGGGCATCACCAAGGATGGCCACCTGACTGACAAGCCGCAGGTGATCCGCATCGAACGGGCCGAATAGTTCGGACCAACTTCGCCTTCAATCGATTGATATTGC
The DNA here is from genome assembly GCF_003997725.1 of Mesorhizobium sp. M4A.F.Ca.ET.050.02.1.1. Lineage (NCBI taxonomy): Bacteria > Pseudomonadati > Pseudomonadota > Alphaproteobacteria > Hyphomicrobiales > Phyllobacteriaceae > Mesorhizobium > Mesorhizobium sp. M4A.F.Ca.ET.050.02.1.1. Next base: position 369 of record NZ_RZSG01000641.1, on the reverse strand, counting down.
TGGGATTTCAAAAAATCCCCGGCCAAGTCTTGCCGTTGTCACGGAGCTTTGACACAAGAAACGCGCCTCTGCGGGAGGCGGGAGCAATTCCAGGAAAACTGCGCAGCGGTTTTCCCCGCCGAATTGCTCAAAACAAGTGTTAGAGCGACTCAAGATACGACCGCTCGCGTCAACGAGGATTTCCCACAGATGAACGTGGCCCAGAACATTGTCGCCGGCCTTGACCGGATACTCACCATGGAACTGGTGCGCGTCACCGAGCGGGCGGCGGTGGCGGCTGCCAGGCTGCGCGGGCGGGGCGACGAGAAGGCGGCCGACCAGGTCGCGGTCGACGCCATGCGCCAGGAGCTGAACCGGCTGGCTATCAAG
>NZ_RZSG01000640.1:0-3528 GCF_003997725.1 Mesorhizobium sp. M4A.F.Ca.ET.050.02.1.1 | reverse complement strand
CAGCCCCGACCATCCGCTCGCCATCCTCGGCAAGCGCTCGTTGCCTGTGTTCATCACCGGCACGGTTCTCGCCATGGTGGCGCAGGTGCTGAAGCTGATCAATCCGGGCGGCCTCGCCTATGACACCCTGCTGATATCGGCCGGCATCGCCATGCAGTTCGCGCTCGCGTTCTATCTCGAATGGCTGTCCGGCATCGGTTCATCGGGCAAGAAGCCGGCCCGCGGCGAGGTGCCAGCGCGTGCGTCTTTCGGCGTCCAGCCGATGGCAGCGGGGAATCGGTGAGGTCGGTCAGGGCCTCGCCGGTCCGGTCGATGCCCGGACGATCAGTTCGACACCGAGCATCTCGCGCCGCACTGAGCCGTCGAAATTGAGGATCATTCGCGCCGCCCGACGGCCGATCTCGGCGATCGGCTGGGCGATCGTGGTGAGCCGAGGGCTGCACAGCAGGCCGTCCGGAACGCCGTCGAAACCGATGACCGAGACATCCCCCGGGACATTCAGACCCCGCCCGCTCAGCCAGTCGACCGCGACCATGGCCATGCGGTCGGACATCGCCAGGATCGCTGTGGGCGGCTCGCCGCTGGCGAAGATGGCTTCGAGGCCGGCCCTGGTGGAGGCGGCCTCGTTTTCGGTCTCGTAGACCGGCACCTTGGTGGTGTCGATGCCGAAGCGGGAAAGCTCCTCGAAATAGCCGGCAAGTCGGTCGCGCGTTGCGGTGTAGAGCGCCGTCCCGAGCCGCCCGGGCGTCACAAGACCGGTGCTGCCGTCAACGAAAGGCAGCGACAGAACGGCGAAGCGGCGGTGCCCAAGTTCGCCGAGATGACGCGCGGCCAGCCTTGCGCCGGCGACGTTGTCGATACCGATCATCGAGATGGTGTCGTCATCGAAGCCGACTGCGAGCGCGACGAAGGGGAGCCTGCGTTCGCGCGTCAGCTCGACGAGGCGAGGGCCTCCCTCGATGCAGAACAGGATGAAGCCGTCGACCAGGGCACTCTGGATGTTCCAGGCGAGTTTTTCGTCATTTTGAGCCGATACCAACGCAATGCCGGCACCTGTGGCGTCGCATGCCTCGGAGATACCGGCCATCATCACGCGCGCGAAAGGGTCGTCGAAGAAATAGGAGAGGGGCTCGGTCGATGCGACGCCGATCGCATTGACCTTGCCGGCGCGCAGCAGCCGGCCTTTGGGGTCGGGTCCGGCATAGCCCATCGCCTCGGCCACCGCCTTGACCCGCTCGCGCACTTCCGCGCGCACGATCTCCGGGCGGCTGAAGACGTTGGAGGCCGTGCCATGCGAGACGCCGGCCGCCTTGGCGATATCGGCCAGCCGGATGGGGCGTGCCTGGCCTTCGATGAGTGATGCCATGTCTGTTCTCCCGGACCTCCCACGCCGCACTACATGGACGGGGATCGATCTCCGGTCCAATATCATTTTTCTTGGATCGATTCAAATTCCGCTTGACTCCCAGGTCGGATGGCCTATGTTTGAATCGATCCAAGTTGGCAATTCGGCCGATTGGAGCGAGTTTGGAAGGAGGGTGCGATGCATCCGGTCAACTTTCTGTTTGAGGACGTCTACCGCAACGATTGGGGCATTGCCTCGGCTGCGCTCAGCGAGAAGCGCCGCGGCAAGGCAAGTCCATGGAGGCGCGAGCCGCGCTTTATCGTGGATCGCAAGCGCGGCTGAGCGGTCGGTCTTTTTCACGTCGATCGATTGGATCGATTCAATTCAGAGGAACAAAGCTATGCATCCGATGAACCATCTGTTCGAGGATATCTATCGCAACTATTGGGGCATCTCTCCGGCGTCCGAGCGGCCGGAGCGGCGGCGCCTCACAGGGCCGGCCGTGCGCAGTCGCGAATGGCTGGCAAGGCGCGAGCGCCGGCAGGACTGAGCGCCGGTCTCAGGCGCGACGCAGGACGAGGGCCGAACCGGCGATCGCCAGCCAGCCTGCAATCAGGAGGGTGCCGCCGATCGGCGCCGACATCGGAAACAGCCGCGAACCCAGGAAGTCGCGGGCGAGAAGATCGCCGCAGAAAAGCACCAGCCCGAAAAGCAGGACCAGGCTTGCGATTCGCAGGGCGCGGTCGGCGCCGATCAGCCCGACGGCGAGGAAGACCGGCGCGTGCATGAGCAGGAAAGACGCCGCCGTGCCGACGAAGCCGCCGCCCAGATGCGCGGCCGCGGCCGACAGCGCCACGCCCGCCGCGCCGCAGAGGCCGCCGGCAAGAACGAAGATGCGGCTGCCTCCGCTAGCTGCTTGTTCAGTTGTGCCCATATGGGGGTGCCTCCTGCCATACGACCGATGTAGTGAAAGCGCGGATGGTGTCGCGAACTCAGCCGATGAAGTAGCGATAGCCGAGCCAGGCCGCCAGTGTGGCAGATGCGCCCCAGACGGAAGCGATGACGACTGCGGCTACCCGACTCACCGGGCGCTCTCCCGCAAGCGCGGCAGCGGCTCGATGTTCTGCCATGACCTCCGGTGGAATCATCTTCAGCACGGCCAGGATGCCGAGCGGCACAATGATTGCGTCATCGAGATATCCCAGCACCGGGATGAAGTCGGGAATCAAGTCTATTGGAGACAGGGCATAGCCGGCGACACATAGCGCCAGCACCTTCGCATACCAAGGCGTACGGGCATCACCGGCCGCGAGATAGATCGCGTGCACGTCTTGCTTGATCGTGCGCGCCCAGTCCTTCAGCTTGCCGTTCATCGGGTGGGTTTATCCGCAAAAGGCGAACGTGTCAGGAACTGCCGGCTTGCGCCAGTATGTTGCGCGTGCGCCGCGACTGGACAATCCAGTTGTAGGCCGCGCCGCCGGCCATCAGCAGCGATGTTCCCAGGAATACCGAGCGCATGCCGAAATGGCCTCCGGCAAAGCCGCCGAGCAGTGGCCCGGCCACCTGGCCGACATATTGCGCCGAGATTGACAGGCCCAGCACATTGCCGCCGACGCCGTCCGGCACGTTGTGGCGGATGACGCTGGTGATGCAGGGCAGGAGCCCGCCCAGCGCCAGACCCATCAGGAAGCGCAGACCGATCAACTGCCAGCCCTCTGTGACGAAGGCCTGTGGGATCAACAGCAGGGCCGAGATGGCAAGCGCGGCGATCACCACGTTCCAGTGGCCGATGCGGTCGGCGAGCTTGCCCAGCCACGAGGCCGACAGGATGGCGCCGAGCGCCGCCGCCGACATGACCACCCCGGCGACCAAGGTCACCCGGCTCTCGTCCTCGATCAGCTGCTGCACATAGACAGTGATGATCGGCTCGATCGACATGGTAGCGAAGGCGAGCAGCATGCCGGTCGCCAGCATGGCGACGACCGGGCGCTTGTCGGGGATCTGCGACCAGCCGCTTTTCGGCTTTGACGCAGCTCCAGTTTTGGCCGCCGCCGGGCGAGGGGTCTCCTTGATCAGGAAGGTCGTCGCCAGGAAGGCGAGGAAGATGACGCCGCCCGACAGCAGGAAGGTGGCGCGGATGCCGATCACCGGCGGCAATGCGCCACCCAGCAGCGGCCCGACCA
>NZ_RZSG01000063.1:0-15359 GCF_003997725.1 Mesorhizobium sp. M4A.F.Ca.ET.050.02.1.1 | reverse complement strand
GCGCGTGCTGCGCCTGCGCGACCGCCATGCCGTAACCGGGCACGATGATGACCTTCTGCGCGTTCATCATCAGATAGGCGGCATCGTCGGCTGAACCCTGCTTGACGGTGCGCTCGATGCCGTCGTCGGCCGCCGCCGCCGTCTCGCCGCCGAAGCCGCCGAGGATGACCGAGATGAACGAGCGGTTCATGCCCTTGCACATGATGTAGGACAGGATCGCGCCCGACGAGCCGACCAGCGCGCCGGTGATGATCAGCGCCAGGTTGCCAAGCGTGAAGCCGAGCGCCGCCGCAGCCCAGCCCGAATAGGAATTCAGCATCGACACCACCACCGGCATGTCGGCGCCGCCGATCGGGATGATCAAGAGCACGCCGAGCACCAGCGAGGCGGCGACGATCAGCCAGAAGACCAGCTTGGACTCGGTGGTGACGAGCAGCACGATCAGCACGACCAGGGCGATGCCGAGCGCGATGTTGATGAGATGGCGGCCGCCGATCATGATCGGCTTGCCCGACATGCGGCCGTCGAGCTTCAGGAAGGCGATGACCGAGCCGGTGAAGGTGATGGCGCCGATGGCGACGCCGAGGCTCATCTCAATCAGCGCCTGGGCATGGATGTCGGCGACCGTGCCGATGCCGAAGCTTTCCGGCGCGTAGATGGCGGCGGCCGCCACCATCACGGCGGCGAGGCCGACAAGCGAGTGGAAGGCGGCGACCAGCTGCGGCATCGAGGTCATGGCGATGCGGCGCGCGGTGACCGCACCGACGCCACCGCCGATGGCGAGCCCCAGCACGATCAGGCCGAAGCCGCCGGCCGACGGCACCGCCAGCGCCAGCGTCGTGGCGATGGCGATGCCCATGCCGATCATGCCGTAGAGGTTGCCCTGGCGGCTGGTGGTCGGGTGCGACAGGCCGCGCAGCGCCAGGATGAACAGGATGCCCGAGACAAGATAAAGGAACGAAGCGAAGTTGGCGTTCACGTCACTTGTCCTTCTTCTTGTACATGGCCAGCATGCGCTGGGTGACGAGGAAGCCGCCGAAGATGTTGACGGAAACCAGCATCAGCGCGACGAAGCCGAAGCCGGTTGCAAGGCCGGAGGCCGAGATGCCGACGGCAAGCAGCGCGCCGACGACGATGACCGACGAGATGGCGTTGGTGACGGCCATCAGCGGCGTGTGCAGGGCCGGCGTGACCGACCAGACGACGTAGTAGCCGACGAAGATCGCCAGCACGAAGATGGCGAAGCGGAAGACGAAGGGGTCGATGGCGCCGCCGGAGAGCGCATGAGCGGCGTCGCCCGCTGCCTCGGCGGCTGGGGCGGTGGCCAGATCGTGCACCGCGAGCCTGACCGCGGCGGTTGCCTGATCGAGCTGGTCGAGGGCTTTCTGCAAGGCGTCCATCACGCGATCCCCTTCGACTTGGCAGCGGGCTTGCTTGTGCTTTTCTTGTCAGCCGCCTTTTTGGGCGCGGCTTTCGGCGCGGCGTCGGCGGCCATGGTCGTCGCCGGGATTGCCGCCGGTTCAACGCGCGGCTGCTGGTCGGCCTTGGCGAAGTTGGGGTGCACCACTTGGCCAGCATCGGTCAGCATGGTCGCCTTGACCAGTTCGTCGTCGCGCTTGATGGCAAGCGACTTGCTCTCCTTGTCGACCAGCGTCTCGAGGAATGCGAACAGGTTTTTGGCATAGAGCAGGGAGGCCGACGCAGCGACGCGGCCCGGCACGTTGAGATGGCCGACAATCTTGACGCCATTGGCCGTGGTCACGACCTTGCCGGCTTGCGCGCCCTCGACATTGCCGCCGCGCTCGACCGCAAGGTCGACGATCACCGAGCCCGGCTTCATCGAGGCGACCATCGCCGCCGACACCAGCTTCGGCGCCGGACGTCCGGGAATCAGCGCCGTGGTGATGACGATATCCTGCTTGGCGATGTGCTCGGCGGTCAGTGCCGCCTGCTTGGCCTGGTATTCCTTCGACATTTCCTTGGCATAGCCGCCCGCCGTCTCGGCCGCCTTGAACTCCTCGTCCTCGACGGCCAGGAATTTCGCGCCGAGCGACTGCACCTGCTCCTTCACCGCCGGACGCACGTCGGTGGCGGTGACCACGGCGCCAAGCCGGCGCGCGGTGGCGATGGCCTGCAGGCCGGCGACGCCGACGCCCATGATGAAGGCCTTGGCCGCCGGCACGGTGCCGGCCGCCGTCATCATCATCGGCAGCGCCCGGTCATATTCGGCAGCCGCATCGATCACCGCCTGGTAGCCGGCGAGATTGGCCTGCGAGGACAGCACATCCATCACCTGCGCGCGGGTGATGCGCGGCATGAACTCCATCGAGAAAGCGGTGATGCCGGCCTCGGCCATGGCGGCGACGGCCGCGTCGTTGCCGTAGGGATCCATGATGGCGATGACGGCGGCACCTTGCTTGTAGCCCTTGAGCTCGGCGTCCGTCGGTCGGCGCACCTTGAGCACGACATCGGCCTTCGAGGCATCGGCGGCCTTGCCGATCGCGGCGCCCGCCTTGGCGAATTCCTCGTCGGGGATGCGCGAGCCGGTGCCCGCGCCTTTTTCGACCACCACCTCGAAGCCGAGGCCGGCCAGTCGCTTCACCGTGTCCGGCGAGACAGCAACGCGCGGCTCGTTCGCGTCAAGCTCACGAGGGATGAAAACCGTCTGCCCCACCGCATGATCCTTTCGGCTGGAACCTGTCTGCGCGGGACGCCGGCCGGGGCCTCCGGCGACGTCCGAGGCAAAGGGTTTGGAAAGTCTACCGGAGAATGAAGAAGCCGGCGGCCAGGATCACGGCCCAGAGGATGACCGCCGAGAAGAAGCCGCCCACGAAGAAGCCGAAAGCCATCGAAATCATCACGGCGAGGCAAAAGAGCGAACCGTATTTGGCCAGCGCCAGGAAGCCCGCATAGGTGCGGTCATGCTCGGCATAGTCCATCTTCGCGCCCAGTTCGACAGGACCGGTCGGCGTGTGATCAGCCATAGGAATACCCCTTCGAAGACATCTTGGAGGCACATAGCGAAAAGCTGGACGCAGAGCAATGGCGCTATTGCCGCATCGCCCGGCACAACAGCCTCAAAGGAAAGTTGAAGGCGGCGGCTTGGCAGGCCCGTCAGCCGGCGAGATGCGGGAACAATCCGAGCAGGCCGGCGATGATCAGATAGAGCGCGACGATGTAGTTCAGCAGCCTGGGCATGACCAGGATCAGCACGCCGGCGATCAGCGAGATCAACGGGGTCAGCGTAAGCGCGGAAATGGTCATGTCGGGGTCCTTTCCAAAAGTGGTGATCGCCGCTCCAGGCGATACAATCTGCAGGCGGTGCCTGTCGCTCCTTACAACGCGGGCGCGCCCGGAAGGCTCCGGCCGACGCATGTCGTCCAACAAAATGTCGCGGGCTTCGGTACGGCAACAGCCGAGAAAAAGCTGCGAGGCTCAGGCCGCTTCGAAGTATTTGGCGGTGGGCAGGATGGTCAGCGGCGCCAACTCGCCCCGCTTGGGGCGCTGGAAAAGCATGCGCTGTTCGAACGTCGTGGAATTGAAGAACGGGAAGCGGTCCAGCGTCGCCTGCATGTTGTCGGAGCACTTCGACTGGAACAGATGCACGGGGACGGTAAGTCCCGGATAGTTCCGCGGAGGCACCGCCTGCTCGGATCGGAAGATGCGATGATAGAAGGCGGAATGCTCTTCCTTGATGGCCGTCAGGCAAAAGGTCGGCTTGAAATGGCTGCAGGCAACGACCGCAAGCCTCAGCGTCACATAGGGCAGCACGCGCAGGCTGCTCGACCACTCGAGATCGGCGGCGAACCGGCTCGGATCGACGAAGGTTTCGCCGGCCGCCAGGCGCCGGGCCAGCACATCGCCGAACACGTCGGTGCTGGGGGAGACAGGATACTTCGCGTTGGCGTAGTGAATTCTGATGGTGCTGACGAGTGCGCCATCGAAGAACACGCCAAAGCGATAGGAATTCGGAAGATCGTCGAACCTGTCCTTCACCATGCGGGAAGCATCGGACTTCACCATGCCTGCATGAAGGTAGGAATTGTACCGAAGCCGATAGATCGCCTCAAGGTCTTCGGCACCGTCGCAAAGGCGATATTCGATGTGATCCAGAACTTCCATGATGTGATCTGAAAACACCGAGGGACGATGCTGACCCCTGGCTTTAGACGCCGCCAGGGGCGTACCCACTAACTGAGCTTCCACTTTTTTTGCCCTCGTGCCACCGCAAAAGGACAATAGCGAACAGGTGAAGGAACCAGAAGCGAAATTCCGAGCTTTTTCGTTTACTCTAAATTAACGTTAACAAATGGTTAAACCCCAAGGGCGGGCAAACGGGGTTTTTTGACGGATATTCAGGTGGCGGCGAGCTTCGCGGCGGGCCGCAATTCGGCGGCGAAAGGCCAGGTCACGTTGGACATGGTCTCAATGCCCGACGCGCTCAGCGCGGCGCCGAAGAGGAAGCCCTGGACCAGGTCAGGCTTCACCGAGTGCAGCAGGATCTTGAGCTGCTCGAAGGTCTCTACGCCTTCGACCGTGACGGTAAGGCCGAGGATCCGGGTCAGGTCGACGACCCCCTTCAAGAGGTCGAGCGAACGCGGGTTCTGGGTGACGTCCATCAGGAACGAACGGTCGATCTTGATCTTGTCGAGCGGCAGCTTGTGGAGATAACTCAGGCTGGAATAGCCGGTGCCGAAATCGTCGAGCGCGATGCGTACGCCGAGTTGCTTCAGCTCCTCGATGTACTGGCGCGTCAGCGACTTGTCGTCGAGCAGCGCGGTCTCGGTGACCTCGATCTCGAGGCGGCCGGCCGCGAGCCCGGATGCGGCCAGCGCATCGCGGACCTTCTGGATGACGTCGTGGTTACGGAAATCCTTGGCGGAGAGGTTGACCGAGACGCTGGTCTGGTCCGGCCATTTGGCGCATTCGGCGCAGGCCGCTTGCAGCACGAAGGTGCTGATCTCGGAGATGATGCCCATCTCCTCGGCCAGCGGGATGAAGATGCTGGGCGAAATCGGCCCGAGATCGGGATGGTCCCAGCGGCACAGGGCCTCGCAGCTGGCGATGCGCATAGTGCTCATCGATACGATCGGCTGATAGACCACGCGCAACCCCTTGCTTTCCACGGCGCTGCGCAGGTCCGCCTTCATCAGCTGGCGGTTACGGAAGGCGGCGTCCATCGATGCTTCGAACAGCCGCCAGTTGTTCTTGCCGAGTTCCTTGGCCTTGTAGAGCGCTAGGTCGGCCTTGACGATCATGGCGTCGACGTCGGTGTCCTCGACCTTGGACAGCACCGCGCCGGCGCTGGCCTGGATGCGCAGCCCGTGACCGGCGACGTCGACCTCGCCCTGCAGGTCGGCGAAGATCAGGTCGAGTAGGCCGCTCAGGTGGCTTTCGTCCTCTATGCGGTCGAAGAAGATCATGAATTCGTCACCGCCGAAACGGCTTACGGTGATGCCTTGCCCGGCAATGGCCGCCAGACGTTCCGCGACGGCATAGATCAGGCCGTCGCCGACGGGATGGCCGAGCGTGTCGTTGACGCTCTTGAAATCGTCGAGGTCGACCACCGCCAGGCCGCACAGGCGATCCCGGTCGCCGGAGGCCATCAGTTCCCCGACCAGCTCGTGGAAATAGGCGCGGTTAGGCAGGCCAGTAAGGTTGTCGTAGCGCGCCATGAAGCGGATTTTCTCCTCCGCCTCGACACGCGCGGTGACGTCCTCGAAGGTGATGACGCCAAGGTCCTGGCTGCCCTCGCGCGCCGAGAATTCGAAGTGCTGGCCATTGGAGAACGACACCAGAACCTTGCGGTCGCGTCCCTCGCGCAGCGCGCGCGTCAGCTGTGCCTCGACATAGCGGCAGTCCTTCGGCGCCAGCATGCCGCCGGCAACGCCGCGCATGAGCAGCGAATGGATCGAACGCCCGAGCAGTTGGTCCGGCGATTTGAGCGACATCAGATGGGCGGCTTCGGCGTTGCCAACCACCACCTTGCCGTCGGGGCCAAGCATGACCAGGCCATGCGACATGGTGTTGAGGGCCCGGTTGAAGCGCTGCGCCAGCTGCCGCGCCTGCTTGTGTCCGACGACGGCCGAGAACAGCACGTTGCGGACGTGGTCGGCGCTGCCCTTGATGATGAACATGAAGGGGATGATTAGCAGCCCGAGCACGACATAGGGGATGTCGACCCTGAGGATGAGGGCTGCGGCGATCGGTCCGACGAAGGTCACCGCGAAGATCATGACCATGCGCGGCGAGCCGTAGTTCCGGCCAACGACTGTCACCAGCGAGCCGAGCGTTATGGCAAGCGCTCCGATCTCGGCATAGGAATCCGAGTAGACGTAGATGGAAATGAAGCAAAAGAGCCCCAGCAGCAGCCCCTGCAGGCTGCCTTTCAGTATATATTCGCGCTCCCACCGCGTCGCATCCGCGGCGTCGCGGATCTCGCCGCCCGAGCGATGGAAGCGCCGCAGGCTGAAGTAACGCCAAACGCCGATACCAAGCAGCGCCGCGGCAAGGATGAGAAAAACCGACTGGCCGTTGCGCCAGTAGACCATGAGGCTGACGATGGCGTGGCAGCTCGCGCCGATGACCAGCATGTGCGCGTTGTCGAACAACGAGCGCACAAACTGGATATAAACATCCACGGGGATGTTATCGGTTTTTGTTCTGCCCATTACTGGCGCCCATTGAGCCCCAGCCTTGCCATAGTCCCATTAAAAAACCTTTAGCCTGGGCTGAAACGCCTGATTTTCGGGCGCTTCTCGGGTCATTCGGCGGCCTGGAGTTCGGGCCTTTCCGTCGCTTTCACAAGGCGTTCTACCAGTCTCGAACGCTCGCCGGCGGCCTTTTCGGCGCTGGCCTGCCGGACATGGCCGTAGCCGCGGATCAGTGCCGGCACCGAGGCAAGCGCTGCGGCCGCCTCGATCCCGCCAGGCGAAAGTGCTGACGCGATCAACTCCAGATCGGCTTCGTATTGCGCCAGAAGCTGCCGCTCCCTGCGCCGCTCGGCGGTAAGGCTGAAGAGGTCGAAAGCCGTGCCGCGCAGGCCTTTCAGCGCCGAGAGCAAGCGCAACCCTTTCAGCATCCACGGCCCGAAGCTCGACTTTTTCGGTTTGCCGTCATTGCCGCGCCGGCCGAGGATCGGCGGCGCCAGATGGAATTCCAATTTCTCGTAGCTCTGGAACTGCTTGGACAGCTCGGCCGCGAAGGAACCATCGGTATAGAGGCGCGCCACCTCGTATTCGTCCTTGATCGCCATCAGCTTGAACAGGTTGCGGGCGGCAGCTTCGGTCACCACCGTCGAGCCCGGCACCGCCTTGGCCTCCGCAGAGCGCAGCGTGGCGAGCCTCTCGGCATAGCGCTTGCCGTAGGCTGCGTTCTGGTAGCCGGTCAGGAAAATGACGCGACGGGCGATGATCTCGTCCAGCGTCTCGGCGGGCGCGATGGCCGCCTTGCCCGGCTGGCTAACGAGGCCGCGCACGAAATCCGGCTGATGCGCGGCGCGACGGCCCCAGCGAAACGCGGCGACGTTCATAGCAACCGCCTCGCCATTCAGCTCAATAGCCTTCTCGACCGCCTCGGCCGACAGCGGCAGCCCGCCATGCTGGAAGGCGAAGCCGAGCATGAACATGTTGGCGCCGAGCGAATTGCCGAACAATTGGGTGGCGGTCCGGGTGGCATCGAAGAAATGCGCCTTGCCGTCGCCGGCAGCAGTGCGGATCGCCTTTTTCAGCCGCTCGACGGGCAGCGAGAAATCGGCCGAACGGGTGAATTCGCCGGGCATGATCTCGGCGGTGTTGGCAAGGAAGATGGTGTGGTTCTCGCGCACAGCGGCCAGCACCTTCTGCGCGCCGGATACGACGAGGTCGCAGCCGAGCACCAGGTCGGCTTTGCCGGCCGAAACGCGGATGGCGTGGATTTCGTCCGGCGTGCGCGCGATGCGCACATGGGTGAACACCGAGCCGCCCTTCTGGGCAAGGCCGGCCATGTCGATCATGCCGCAGCCCTTGCCTTCGAGATGCGCCGCCATGCCGAGCACCGCGCCGATGGTGACGACGCCAGTGCCGCCGACGCCGTCGATGATCCCGGCCCAGCCCTGCGCGCCGAGCGAAAACTCGGCCGGTGCGGGCACGCCGTCGAGCGGGTCGGTCCTGCCGGCGATGCCTTCGGCCTTCCTGATCTTGGCGCCGTGCACGGTAACGAAGGACGGGCAGAAGCCGTTGACGCAGGAGAAATCCTTGTTGCAGCTCGACTGGTCGATGCGCCGCTTGCGGCCGAATTCGGTCTCGACCGGCTGGATCGACACGCAGTTGGATTGCACGCCGCAATCGCCGCACCCCTCGCAGACCAGCTCGTTGATGAAGACGCGTTTGTCGGGGTCGGGGAAGGTGCCGCGCTTGCGGCGGCGGCGCTTCTCGGCGGCGCAGGTCTGGTCGTAGAGGAGCACGGAGATGCCCTTGACCCCGCGCAATTCGCGCTGGACGAGGTCGAGGTCGTCGCGGTGATGGATGGTCGCGCCAGCCGGGAAGTCGGCCTTCCCCGCGTATTTGTCCGGCTCGTCGGTGACGATGGCGATGCGCTCGACGCCTTCGGCCCGCACCTGCCTGGCGATCATGTCGACGGTCAGCCCGCCCTCATGCGGCTGGCCGCCGGTCATGGCGACGGCGTCGTTGTAGAGGATCTTGTAGGTGATGTTGGCATCGCTCGACAGCGCGAAGCGGATCGCCAGCGCGCCGGAGTGATTGTAGGTGCCGTCGCCGAGATTCTGGAAGATGTGGCCGCGTTTCGAGAACGGCGCCTGGCCGACCCACTGAGCGCCTTCGCCACCCATCGCCGTGAAGCCGACGGTGTTCCTGTCCATCCACAGCGCCATGAAATGGCAGCCGATGCCGGCGGCGGCCAGCGACCCGTCCGGCACCTTGGTCGAGGAATTGTGCGGGCAGCCGGAGCAGAAGAAGGGCGTGCGCGAGCCGATGTCGACGGTGTCGGCGAGCATGGCCTGGAACTGGCCCAGTTTCGCCACCCGCGCCGCGATCTCCTCCGACGGACCGATGGTGCGCAGGATCCGCTCTCCCAGCGCGATAGCGATCTCGTTCGGGTCGAGCGCGCCCTTGGCCGGGAACAGCCAGTCGCCGCGCTCGTCCTTTTTGCCGACGATGACCGGCTGGCTGGCGGTGCGGTAGAGGTTTTCGCGCAGCTGCACCTCGATCAGCGAGCGCTTCTCCTCGACGACGACGATGGTGTCGAGGCCGCGGGCGAAGTCGGCGACATGCTGCAGGTCGAGCGGCCACGGGCAGCCGACCTTGAACAGGCGGATGCCGATGCGGTTGGCGGCAGCCTCGTCGATGCCGATATCCTCCAGCGCCTGGCGCACGTCGAGGTAGCTCTTGCCGATGGTGATGACGCCGAGCTTCGGGTTGCGTCCGCCCGAATAGACGATGCGGTTCAGCCCGTTGGCGTGGATGAAGGCGGATGCGGCGTTGCGCTTGTACTCGTGCAGCCGCTCCTCCTGGCCGAGCATGTCGATCTCGTGGCGGATATTGAGGCCGCCGGGCGGCATGTCGAAGGGCGGCACGACGATCTTGAGCCGCTCGAGCGAGGCATCGACGGAAGCGGTCGATTCGATGTTGTCCTTGACGCATTTGATCGCCGCCCAGGTGCCGGCGAAGCGCGACATGGCAAAGCCGTAGAGCCCGTAGTCGATGATCTCCTGCACGCCGGCCGGGTTGAGGATCGGCACCATGGTGTCGACGAACAGGAATTCGGTAGCATGCGCGTTGGTCGACGATTCGGCCATATGGTCGTCGCCCATCAGGGCAAGCACGCCGCCATGCTTCGACGAGCCGGCGAGATTGGCGTGGCGGAACACGTCGCCGGAGCGATCGACGCCCGGCCCCTTGCCGTACCAGACCGAAAAGACGCCGTCATGCGTGCCTTCGCCCAGCAATTCGGCCTGCTGGGTGCCCCAGCAGGCGGTGGCGGCCAGCTCTTCGTTGAGGCCGGGCTGGAAGACGATGTCGGACTGCGCCAGCTGCTTCTTGGCTCTCCACAGCTGCATGTCGAGACCGCCGAGCGGCGATCCGCGATAGCCGGAGACGAAGCCGGCGGTATTCAGGCCCGCGCGGCGATCGCGCTCGCGCTGCATAAGGAGCATGCGGATGACGGCCTGCGCGCCGGAAAGGAAGATGCGCTCCTTGCCAAGGTCGAACTTGTCGTCGAGCGCGACGTCATGCAGCGTCATCAGGCATTTCCTTCGCGGAGGCGCACGGAATCGCGCAGCCTACGTCGGAGTGGGACGCCGCACTCTTTCTCCCCTTGCCGGAGAGGTCAAACGAAATCGCAGGTGCCAGACGACGCGCAACAGACAGTCCAATCGGCGGCCGTTGACGCATGCGACGGCACTTAGGGCGGTTCAGCCGGGCACGAAAATTCCAGCGACCTGAACGTCAGGTAGCCTTCGAGCAGTCGGGCTTCGGCTCGCCCGGCAGCTTGCCGTCGACATGACCGACCATGTCCTTGTTGAGCTCGTAGACCGGGCCGACCACCAACGGGCGGTCGGGCAGCACCGACTGATCCATCGACGAGGTCAGCGTCGTCTCGAAGCTTTGCAGCAGCGTGCCATTGGCGTCCTCGATGCGGATCGAGATTGAGTAGGGCTTGTCCTTGACCACGCAGGTGAGTGGCGGGCTGGTCAGCGTTATATGCGGCAGCTTTGGCCAGATCTTCTGGTTGACGATGATCGGATCGCCCCCGGCCGGGTTCTGGAAGCTGACCACCGCGACCTGGCCTTCTCCCATCGGCCGGAGCGGATTGAGGGTGACGACATAGGCGGCGATGCCCAGCCGGTAATTGAACTCGAACAGCTTGCCGGAAATGGCGAACAACTGCTCCTTGCCGGAATCACGGCAGGCGCCAAGCGCCGCCACCGCCAGCAGCGCGGCGCCGAAAACCATCGAGCGCGAATTTTTCCTAAACATTGGTAGCCTCCCTGGCCGCCGTGCGGCGGCGGTAATAGCGGTTTGCCTTCTGCCGGTTGCCGCACACTGCCATGTCGCACCAGAGGCGGCTGGAATTGCGGCTGCGGTCGACGAACAGCCAGCTGCAGTTGGGACAGATCCTGAGCCTCGCCACCGTATCGCCGCGCAGCAGCGACAGCGCCGAGACGGCCAGCGCCGCCTCGAAGGCGATCGGCGTCGCCGGATCGCCGAACGGCCGGCCCGGCCCGCCGATTTCGGTACGGCCCTCCGCCAGGCCGTCGGCGCAGGCTGCCAGGAAACCGGGCAGGTCGCCGGTGGCGATAGTGCCCTTGGCCACGGCGTTGCGGAACAGGCGGTCGGTCGTCTCGCGGATCGACAGCACCACCGGCGCGATCGCCGCCGGTGCCGGCGCCTCCAGCCTTCGGCCGCCAAGCTCGCTGGCGCGGAAACAGCTCGCCGCCTCGGCGAAGCGCGCGATCTCCGCCGGATTGTCGAAACGGTCGAAGGTCTTTTCCGGGTCGTTGCGCAGCACGACGG
The DNA here is from genome assembly GCF_003997725.1 of Mesorhizobium sp. M4A.F.Ca.ET.050.02.1.1. NCBI lineage: Bacteria > Pseudomonadati > Pseudomonadota > Alphaproteobacteria > Hyphomicrobiales > Phyllobacteriaceae > Mesorhizobium > Mesorhizobium sp. M4A.F.Ca.ET.050.02.1.1. Next base: position 3,849 of record NZ_RZSG01000063.1, on the reverse strand, counting down.
TGTTCGCGGTGTCGAGCGCCAGAATGCCGCCGGTGAAGCGGTGCGGGGTCCAGGATACCGTCATGCCAGAAATCTAACCGATAAATCGCGTTTGACAAGTTAGATTCCGAATGCAACCTTCCGCACAGGTCGCGAGTTGCCGCGGCCTCTGTTTCGAGCATGTCGTCGCCCCAAAACCGCCAAGCACTTTTGGGCGACATGCTCCGAGGTTTGTGCATGCTCTATTTCTTCCAGCAGATTCTGAACGGGCTGCATTCGGGCGCGCTCTATGCGCTTCTCGCCTTCGGCTATGTGCTGACCAATGGCATCCTGCATCGCACCAACCTGGCCTATGGCGCCGTGTTCGCCTTTTGCGGCCACGCCATGATCCTGACCGCCGCCTTCGGCTATCAGGCGCTGTGGCTGACGCTCTACGCCGCCGTCGCGCTCGGCGTGCTGGCGGCCTTCCTCTACGCGGCGCTGATCAGCCATGTCCTGTCGCGCAGCGTCTTCGAACCGCTGGCCGACCGTTCGCCCAACGCCATAGTGGTGACGACGCTGGGCATATTGCTGTTCCTGTCAGAGGCCAGCCGCATCGCCGCCGACACCCACGATCTCTGGCTGCCGCCGATGCTGGCCGTGCCGGTGATCTTCGCCGAGCACGACGGCTTCAAGGCGACGCTGACGCTGATCCAATTGCTCGACTGCGCCGCCGTGCTGGCGGCCATCATCCTTGCTGCCTGGGCCTTTGCCCGCTCGAGCTTCGGCCGGCGCTGGCGCGCCGTCTCCGACGACCCCAAGGCGGCGGCGATGTGCGGCGTCGACGTGCGCGCGGTGTTTCGCCACGCAGTGCTGTTCGGCGGCTTCTGCGCCGCGCTCGCCGGTGTGCTTGCCGGCATCTACTACGGCAACATCAGCTTCGGGACCGGGCTGGTCTACGGCTTGAAGGTCCTGTTTGTGACGGCGGTCGGCGGCTACCTCTCGCCGCCGCGCGCCGCCCTTGGCGCCGCCGCCTTCGGCATGGCCGAATCGCTGTGGGCCGGCTATTTCCCGCTCGAATGGCGCGATGCCTGGATGTATCTGTTCCTCGTCGCCATGCTGGTGCTGATCGGTGCCGGCCGAGATCAGCAGAAGATCGCCTGACCCTATCAGACTTTGGTTGCATTGTTCCCCGTTTGCCGGCGGATTATCGGCGTCCCCGCCTCACAACCGTGTTGACCGCGTCTCTGCCATGTTGACCCGCCGCGCCACGCACGGCATACCGTTGGGCCACTGCGGCGCGACGGAAAATTAGGGGAGCCGGCGCGCCTCCGACATTTTGAATTACGCATCTTGCTTTCCGAAAATCGACACCGATTTTCGAGCCGATGCTTGGAGGGAGGAATGCATGGCAGGGCTGCTCGCTCTATCCAGAACGATCGACCGTGTGAATGAGTTCATCGGCAGATGGGTGTCGTGGCTGATCCTGCTGGCGATCCTGGTCAGCGCCGGCAACGCCGTCGTCCGCAAGGTGTTCGATATCTCCTCCAATGCTTGGCTGGAACTGCAATGGTACCTGTTCGGCGCCGCCTTCATGCTGGCCGCCGCCTACACGCTGAAGCAGAACGACCATATCCGCATCGACATCGTCTACGGCATGTTCTCGCGCCGCGTGCAGCACTGGATCGACCTGCTCGGCCACACGCTGTTCCTGATGCCGTTCGTCACCCTGATGGTGATCTATTTCGTGCCCTATGTGTCGCTGTCCTTCCGCAGCGGCGAAATGTCGACCAATGCCGGCGGCCTGATCGTCTGGCCGGCCAAGGCCATCCTGCTCGCCGGCTTCTTCCTGCTGGCGCTGCAGGGCATCTCCGAGATCATCAAGAAGATCGCCATCATGCGCGGCGACATGGACGATCCCAATCCCTTCATATCGGCGCATGAGCAGGCCGAGCTGGAGGCAAAAGCACTCGCCGAAGAAGCCAAGGCGCTCGCCGGCGAGGTGCGCCCATGATCGAGTTCATCGCCCAGAACATGGCGCCGATCATGTTCGCCTCGCTGATCATCTTCCTTTTGATCGGTTACCCCGTCGCCTTCTCGCTCGCCGCCAACGGGCTGCTGTTTTTCGGCATCGGCGTATTGCTGTCGTCTCATTCGGGCGGGGCGATAACACTCGACTGGCCACTTCTGTATGCACTGCCGGAAAACTTCTACGGCAACCGGGTGATGTCGAACGACACGCTGCTGGCGATACCGTTTTTCACCTTCATGGGTATCGTGCTGGAACGATCCGGCATGGCGGAAGACCTGCTCGATACGATCGGCCAATTGTTCGGGCCGATCCGCGGCGGCCTTGCCTATGCCGTCATCTTCGTCGGCGCGCTGCTTGCCGCCACCACCGGTGTCGTGGCGGCTTCCGTCATTGCCATGGGCCTGATCTCCCTGCCAATCATGCTGCGCTATGGCTACGACCGTCGCGTCGCCTCCGGCGTCATCGCCGCTTCCGGCACGCTGGCGCAGATCATCCCGCCGTCGCTGGTGCTGATCGTGCTCGCCGACCAGTTGGGACGCTCGGTCGGCGACATGTATGCCGGCGCGCTGATCCCGGGCCTCGTGCTTACCGGCATCTACATGCTTTACATCCTGATCATGTCGATCGTCCGGCCGAAATCCATGCCGGCCCTGCCGCTCGAAGCCCGCACGCTCGGTCATGGCGTGGTGTCGCTGATCGTGGCGCTGGCGGTTGCGGTCGCTTTGTCCTACGCGGCCTACCGCTATCTGGCGCCGGCACATGGCGACAATGCCGACATTCTCGGCGCCTGCGTCGGCGTGATCCTGATCTATATCGTGGCGATTGCCGACAAGGGCCTGAACATCAACATGATGTCCCGGCTGGCGCAGCAGGTGATCATCGTGCTGATCCCGCCGTTGGCGCTGATCTTCCTGGTGCTCGGCACCATCTTCCTCGGCATCGCCACCCCGACCGAAGGCGGTGCCATGGGCTCCGTCGGCGCATTGATCATGGCGGCGGCAAAGGGGCGGCTGTCGCTGGACGTCATCAAGCAGGCGCTGGCCTCGACGACCAGGCTGTCCTCCTTCGTGCTGTTCATCCTGATCGGCGCGCGCGTCTTCTCGCTGACCTTCTACGGCGTCAACGGTCAAAAATGGGTCGAGCATCTCTTGATCTCGCTGCCCGGCGGCGAGGTCGGCTTCCTGATCGGCGTCAACGCGCTGGTCTTCGTGCTGGCCTTCTTCCTTGATTTCTTCGAGCTCGCCTTCATCATCGTGCCGCTGCTCGCGCCCGCCGCCGACAAGCTCGGCATCGACCTGATCTGGTTCGGCGTGCTGCTCGGCGTCAACATGCAGACTTCCTTCATGCATCCGCCCTTCGGCTTCGCGCTGTTCTACCTGCGCTCGGTCGCCGCCCGCGTGCCCTATCTCGACCGCATCACCGGCAAGCAGATCGCGCCGGTCACCACCGGCCAGATCTATTGGGGCGCGGTGCCCTTTGTCGGCATCCAGGTGATCATGATCGGGCTCACCATCGCTTTCCCGCAAATGGTGATGCACTACAAGGGCGCCGTGGTCGATCCCGGCACCATCGAGCTCAAGGTGCCGGAACTGCCGGGTCTGTCGCCGCTCGGCACGCCGCCGGCGGATGGCGCCGGGGCGCCGGCCAATGGCGGCGCGGCACCGGCGGCGCCGGCCAATGGCGGCGCGGCACCGGCGGCGCCGGCCACCGACCTGTCCCAGCCACCGAGCTTCGGCGACCCGCTGCCCGCCAAGCCGGCGGCGCCGTCGCCTGACCTGTCGCAGCCGCCGAACTTCAATTGATGTGGGAGGCTCGACGGTTGTGAAAGCGGTTCGCCTCGAGGCCGACGGCTTGTCGAC
>NZ_RZSG01000639.1:0-3534 GCF_003997725.1 Mesorhizobium sp. M4A.F.Ca.ET.050.02.1.1 | reverse complement strand
GCATGAAGGCGAAGGTGCAGCCGTAGAGCGTGTTGTCGGTGATGATCTCGTCGCCGGGAGACAGGAAGGTCCAGAACACCGAGCAGATGGCGCCCATTCCCGAAGCCAGCGCAACTCCCGCTTCGGCGCCTTCCAGGTCGGCGCAGCGGCGCTCGAGGAGATCGAGCGTCGGGTTCGAGATGCGCGAATAGATGTGCCCCGGCGCCTCGCCGGCAAAGAGTGCGGCTCCTGCCTCGGCGCTGTCGAAGGCATAGGTCGAGGTCAGGTGCAGCGGCGGCGTGAGTGCACCCTCATGCTGCGCCGGATCATGGCCAAGGTGAATGGCGCGGGTGGCAAAACTGGCGGGCTGGCGGGGGTTCATGGCGACCTCATGGCTTGGGACGGCCTGAATCTTTGCATCGAGCGTCTGGCAGGTGCTGCCAAATAATGCCACTATGCCTCACAAAATTGGAATATCACGATTGTCCAATCCGAAAATGAAACAAATAGATGCCAAGGATCGCCAGATCATCCGGGAGCTGCAGCGCGATGGCCGGCTGACCAACCAGGACCTGGCGGCACGCGTGAACCTCTCTCCGTCTCCATGCCTGCGACGGGTGCGCCTGCTTGAAGAGGCTGGCGTAATCGTCGGCTACTCCGCGGATGTCGACACGCGGGCCTGCGGTTTTCAGATCACCGCCTTCATCCGCATCGCCCTGCAACGGCATGAACGCGAGGCCGTCGAGCGTTTCGAGAAGCGCATACATGGCGCGGACGAGATCCTCGACTGCTTCCTGCTAACCGGAGAGGCGGACTATCTCCTGCGTGTCGTCGTGGCGGACCTCGACGAATACGAACATTTCGTCCGCAACCGCCTGCACGGCATTCCGGGCATTGGGTCCATCACGACGAGCCTCGTCTACGGCACCGTCAAGTCGTCCCGGGTCTTCCCTCTATAGCGCCATTGGCGTCAGGTCCCGTCTCGGCTCTGAAGCTGGACGGCAACGAGCATCCACTACCTCGCTCCCTCATTGAGCACTCGCAATTTCGACTGGAGGAGCAAGACAGAAAGTTCGAAAAGCTTCCAGGAACCCCAGCCAGCTATCTGCCCTCCCTTCACGCCTTCGTTGGCTTGGACACCGCCGCAAGCCGGGTGCTATGCGCTTACATTAGCAATCAACGATATATTAACAGCTATGATGCAGCCTTTCCGTATCGGGCGACGGGAACCAACCCTCCCCCATCGACGATCCGGCATCTTATGTGTGCCGCGACGTTCGACCGATGCGGAGCAAAACGCATGAGTGTCGAAACAGCACTGGCGCAGCTGCTGCGCATGATTCACGGGCGGGCTCTGAATTTGGCGACGTTGCCAGACGATGAGAGAGATCTGCACTACGATCGCATCCGCCTGTCATGTTGCGGGGCCGCCGAGCAGATTGGCCAAAGCCCCGACAAGGCAGCCATCACGGCAAACAGCGTGGTCGAATTTACTCGCGCAATGGTCGGGATCATCGAGACAGGCCGCGGGGCAAGCGCTGAGCGAAGCGCCAATCGGCCACGGGGTGAGAGTTCGAAAGTGTGGCCGGGACGGCCGCACTAGGCGTGGTGGCCTTCGCTTTCATAGCGCCGGCTCTCGAAGGTCGACGCTTCACGGAAGTCTAGAATCGGGCCCAGGCTGCGATCAAGCCGAGAGGTTCAGCTTGGACCTGGCCTTGGCCTTGAGGCTGCCTCGCCGCGCAATCAGGTGATTTGTCAGCAATTTCTCGTCGATCGGTTCCGACATGAAAAACCCCTGGGCGCCGTGGCATTGTTCGGCGATCAGGAAAGCCAGTTGTCCTTCGGTTTCCACCCCCTCGGCCATGACAGTCAGGCTGAGAGAGTTGGCCAGCGCGATAATTCCTCCGACAACGTCCTGCTTTTTCCTGGATGATTCCAGATCGTTCAAGAACGATCGATCGATCTTCAGCTGATTGAGGTCGAGATCGGCAAGGTAGCCGAAACTCGAATATCCGGATCCAAAATCATCGAGCGCCAAACTGACCCCGAGATTGCGAATCTTCGACAATGTGTTCAACGCATCTTTGCTTTGGATGAAAACCCCTTCCGTGATTTCCAACTGCAGGCGCGACGGCGGCAATCCCGTTTGCAGCAGCACCTCCGCGAGGTGCACGAAAAATCCATCGTCCTGCAGGGTCTTGCCCGAGACATTGACCGCGCAGATGAAATCGGCGGCGGAAATCGACATCCACTGCACTGCCTGCGCGCAGGCCTTGCTCAGCACGATCTTGTCGATTTCCAGGATCAAATCACTCCGTTCCGCGGTCGGAATGAATGAGTCAGGCAGGCGCACCGTTCCCGAAACGCGGTCGCGCCATCGGACCAGGGCTTCGGCGCCGATCATACGCCCCGTCGCCAATTCGAACTGTGGCTGCCAAACCAAGAAATACTCATCGGCGTTCAGCGCTTGCTTGATCGCCGCCTCCTCGCCCAGCTGCGCATCAATCTGGCTGAGGATAGCAGGCGAGAACGTCACAAAGCCGGACCGTCCTTCCGCCTTCGCGGCATAGAGCGCGCTGTCGGCGTTGCGCAACAAGGTGGAGATATCCGAGCCATGATCCGGGAAAGACGCCATGCCGATGCTGGCGCCGATGCGCACCTGGTGACCGTCCAGATCGGCAAACCGGTTCAGCTGCTCGCGCAGACGATGGCCGAGATCGTCCGAATGCCCGATCGCCATGACGGCGAACTCGTCTCCTCCCAGGCGGACGGCGGCCACTTCGCCTGGCCGTTCGACCGACTGCAAGGTCTCGGCAACGGCCTTCAGCAGCAGATCGCCAATGTGATGACCGAACGTGTCGTTGACGCTCTTGAAGTGATCCAGGTCGATCAGGAACAGCCGGAGCGGCTTGCCGGCCAGCCTTGCCCGCTCCAGCAGCCCGTCCCTGTTGGCGGACATCCAGGCGCGATTCTTCAACTCGGTCGTCGCATCGCGCCAAGCGAGAAATTCGAGCTTGCTGATGGTTTCCCGTCGGCCGATGAGCAGCACGGCGGTTCCGATCGCAAGCGCCGACAATACCGTCAAGGCAAAGGCAATCTGGTAGTTGAACCTGTTGAGGTTCTTCTCGGCCGCATAAAGATCGACGTTAACTTCTTCCCCATATTTGTAGTATTCGTCGTTCATGCGAGCGACGATCTGGTCGAGCTCAATTCCCAGTTCTTTCAGGCTGTTTTCATCGAAAGGCAAGCCGGCCGCAAGGATGGCATCGATCCGCTTCACAGCGTCATTGACCTGCGGCACGATACCGGCGTAGGCAGGGATTTCGCTAATCGTGTCGCCGCCGTCGATCCGCTCGAAACGGATGTAGACCAGATCGTTTGCGGCCGCCAATTGCTCAAGACTTTCAGGCGAACCGCCGGCCAGCTGGGCAAGTGAAACCATATCCCGCAGATGCGTCACGTCGCGTATCGCAATGTGGAACTCGCGAATGGCGAAGAAGCCGAAACGCGGCATCGCGCTCTCTATCTTGCTGACGCTCGTGAACAGCACCGCGA
>NZ_RZSG01000638.1:0-3535 GCF_003997725.1 Mesorhizobium sp. M4A.F.Ca.ET.050.02.1.1 | reverse complement strand
ATTTCCGGCTTGGCGGTCATTTTTCATCTTTCTAGCGAAATCACCTGCTGCCCCCGCCGCACTATCAAGCGGAACCGGAGCAACGAGCACACGAATCAGGCGACCCCCACCAAAGGCAGGGAATCAGAGCGGACGCCTCCCCGCAAGGTCCGCCAAACGTCTGTCCAAGGGCAACGCCCTGCCCTGAACCGGAAGCTTCGAGCTTTTGCGCCTGTTTCAGTCGTTCCAGGGGCTATTGTCGTCGTCAAAAAGCCTTTGTCGCATGGGGGAGCCTGATACTCAAACAGCCAGACCCGGTCGGGCCTGCGACTCCTCGTTTCGGGATAGATACAGGTCGCGCAGATCACGCTGTCTGAGCATGAGGTCCAGGATGCCATCCCTCGATTGCCGGATATGACGGCGGGATTCGCGGCAGGCTGTGTCGGCGTCCCCGGCAGCGATCGCTTCAACAATCATATGATGGTCGTCACGCGCCGCCTTCCAGTCGTTCAGCTGGGTCAATTCCATCCACACATAGACTTGGCACTTGTCCAAAAGTCCGTTCAGCATTTCCGCGAGCATGACGTTGGCGCTAAATCGCGCGATTGCGCGATGGATTTCCATGCCGGTCTGCATCTCCTCCAGCCGGGCACGGGGAGATGGGTCGATTTGCGCCAGGCGCTCGCAATCCGCGACCAAGCCGCGCAGCAGTTCCACTTCATCGATGGTGATACGGGCGATCGCCAAGGTCGTCGCATAGGCGTCCAGCTCTGCCCGGATGTCGAAGACGTTCCGGAGCATCGTTTCGTCAAATTGAACCACCGCAAATCCCGTGCGGGGACGTTCGACCACAAGCCCGTCACGCTCCAATCGATTAAGTGCCTCGCGCACCGGCGTCCGGCTGACCTGAAGCTGTTCGACGAGCTCGAGTTCCGTAATTCGTCTGCCCGGTGACAGCTGCCCGGTCACGATCATCGCTTTGATCGATTCGTAGGTCGACTGACGCAAATGTCCGCGGGCAACGTCGTTCATCGGGGCTCCTAACACCGGCTGGCGTCAACGCGGCAAATAGGTACCGGTTGACTCACGCATTCACAAGCGCATAGTGTATACAACAAAGTATTCAAAAAATGTAGCCAATTGCTGCCCTAACCGGAAGGGAAGTTGGGCAGGCTGGGGGAGCGTCATTGATGCAAGCGGACATAGTGGTCACGAGCGCAAAGATTCTGACCATGGACCCGGCCAGGCCGGCGGCTTCTGCGATGGCCGTCGCAAATGGACGAATTCTCGCTGTTGGCGACGCAACCGAAGTGCTGCCGTTTGCCGGCAATTTGACGCGGATGATCGACGCTGCCGGCCGAAGCGTGCTGCCGGGCTTCATCGAAGCGCACATGCATGTGTTTGGCGGCGGCGCCATCCTCAATGACCTGTTGCTGACGGGCACGAAGGGTAAAACCGCGATCCGCGAAAAAGTGCGGGCTCACGCCGCGGCAAATCCGGAAGCGAAGGTCCTTTTTTGCCAGGGTGCCGACTATGACATGCTCGATGGCAGCCCGATCGACCGGTATTTTCTCGACAGCATCCTCGATGACCGGCCCCTGGCCTTCGTGGCCTTTGACCATCACACAATGTGGGCCAACACCATACTGCTAGAGGAAGTCCGGCTTCTCCACGGCAAAGCCCTGGGCCCCGGCAACGAGGTGGTCATGGGCGGCGATGGCCTTGCTACCGGCGAACTGCGCGAAGTCGAGGCCTTCGGACCGGTCAATGTCTATGCCGGCACATTTCGTTCGTCGCTGGGGCTTTCCACGGGAGGCGAGCCGCCCGAACCGCCAACGCCAGAGGAAAGGGCGCTGGACCGGGCGTCCATAAAAGCCGCCCTGGCCTGGTGCGCCAGGCACGGGATCACGTCGATCCACAACATGGACGGAAATCTTTACACACTGGAACTGCTCGACGAGATCCAGGAACAGGGCGCCCTGCTCTGCCGCGTCAAGGTTCCCTTCCATTTCAAGAACTTCATGACGGTCGACATGCTGGAAAAGGCGTCCCGCATGAATGACGACTATCGCGGGGACTGGCTGAACTCCGGTCTCGTGAAGGCTTTTTATGACGGCGTGATCGAAGGCTACACCGCTTATCTCGTCGACGGCTATGCAGACCGGCCCGACTTCACCGGGGAACCGCTCTTCACGCAGGCCCAATTCACGGAAATGGCGACCGAGGCGGACCGGCGCGGTCTGCAGATCGCCGTGCACGCGATCGGCGACGGTGCGGTGCGCGCGGTCCTGAACGGCTATGAAGCCGCCATGAAGGCCAATGGCCCGCGGGACGCGCGCCACCGGATCGAGCATATCGAGGTCATCCAGCCCAACGACATTCCGCGCTTTGCTGCCCTTGGCGCGATCGCGTCCATGCAGCCGCCGCATCCCCCGGGCGTGATGGATTTCCCGCTTGAACCGGCCAAGACCCGCATCGGGCCCGATCGCTGGCCGCTTGCCTATGCCTGGCGGACTTTAAAGCAGGCGGGAGCCCATGTTGTCTTTGCGTCGGATTGGCCGGTGGCGCGGATTGACGTCCTGGCCGGCATCCATGCGGCCGTCAACCGCGAGCCCTGGGCGCCGCATCTGCCAGACCAGAGCTACACCCTCCACGAGGCGATTGCCGCCTATACGATCGAAGGTGCCTATGCCGAACACGCGGAGGACCGGAAGGGACAACTCAAACCCGGTCATTTCGCCGATTTTGTCCTCCTATCCGGCGATATCGAGGCCGTTTCACCCGGGGAGATCAACACCCTCTCACCTGCACTCACCGTCTGCGGCGGTCGCGTTACCTTCGAGGCCTGATATGCTGGCATTGTCCCAACCCACCCAACCGCAAACCGCGGATCGTCGCCTGGCGATCCAGGCGATCGGCCTGCAAAAGAGTTATGGCACCGGCGCCTCGGCCTTCCTGGCGCTTGACGATGTGTCGATCGACATTACCGAAAACGAGTTCTTTACGTTGCTGGGCCCGTCCGGTTGCGGAAAAACGACGCTTTTGAGGCTGATCGCTGGGTTCAACTTTCCGACCAATGGACAAATCCTGCTCCGCGGCAAGGACATTGCGGCGCTTCCGCCGTTTCGGCGGCCAATCAACACGGTTTTCCAGAACTACGCGCTCTTTCCCCACATGTCTGTCGCCGAGAACATCGGTTTCGGACTGAAAATGCTGGGCTGGACGAAGTCCAGGTGCGTGGATCGCGTGGCCGCGATGCTGAAACTCGTGCGGATGGAAACGCTTGCCGACCGGCGGACCAGTGAGATCTCCGGCGGGCAGCAGCAGCGTGTCGCCCTGGCCCGCGCTCTGGCTCCGCAACCGGAAGTGCTTTTGCTCGATGAACCGTTGTCGGCCCTCGACTACAAGCTGAGAAAGGAGATGCAGGTCGAATTGAAGCGACTCCAAACTGAAACCGGCATCACGTTTATTTTCGTGACGCACGATCAGGAGGAAGCCCTGGCAATGTCCGACCGCATTGCCGTCATGAACCGTGGGCGGGTGCTCCAGGTTGGCC
>NZ_RZSG01000637.1:0-3547 GCF_003997725.1 Mesorhizobium sp. M4A.F.Ca.ET.050.02.1.1 | reverse complement strand
GCCCGGCGTGCGCACCGGTCTACCGTCGAGATGGACGGCAAAGCCCTCTTCCGCCGGCACGACCGCAACGGCCTTGTAGAAGCGCTTCGGCAGCGGCGTCTTCATCTGGATCTGGGCGCGGCGCACGGGATCGGGATCGGAAAGCTGCTTTCCCGCTTCGAGGTCGTTGAGGATGTCACGCATGTCGGAACTCTCTAACCCAGGATTTGCTTGCGCGCCGGCCGGTTGACGATGATAAGGCCAGCGGCGACCAGGCCAAGCGCCAGGAAAATCCTGACCGTCGGCGGCTCGCCCAAAAGCACCGCGCCGCACAAGACACCGAAGGCTGGCGACAGGAAGGCGAAACTCGACAAGCCCGCCGCCGGATAGCGCGTCAGCAACCAGAACCACAATACATAGGTGAAGGCGACGATATAGAAAGACTGGAACAGCAGCGCCAAGGTCGGCAAGGCCGTGACCGCGCGGATCGGCGCGCCGGCAAAAGGCATGACCAGCAGACCGACGACCGCGGCGCCGGCCAGCTGATAGAGCAGCAGTTTCTCGGCGCTCGTGTCGACCAGTTTCGACCGCTTGATGACGATGCTGGTCATCGCCCACAGAATCCCTGAGCCGAGGCTGAGCAGGTCGCCGGTGAGCGTCGCATTGTTGCCGCCAACGATGCCTTCGGAGAAGACCGCCGCAAGGCCGCAGAAGGCGAGAACAAGCCCGCCCAGCTTGCGCGCGTTGATGCGCTCGCCGAGCAGGAAATGGCTGCCGATCAGGACCCAGAACGGCATGGTGTTGACCAGTAGCGTGTTGCGGGCAACGGTTGTGTATTCCAGCCCGATATAGAGGCACAGGAATTCAACGCCGAAGAGCACGCCGACAACGACGCCGGCGACTAGCGTCCCATCCGGCCTGAACAGCTTGATGCCGCGCAGCCGGCACCAGCCGAGCACGCAGAGCCCGCCAAGAATCGAGCGCGCGATCGAGACGAAGACGGGATCATAGCCGGCGTAGGAAACCTTGGCGGCGACGTAGTTCAGCCCCCAGGAGAAGGTCAGCCCGACCATGATCGTGGCGGCCGCCATGTCGACTGCATCGCGACGGCCCATTTCGGTTGCCGTGGTCATTGCTTCGATTGGCTTTCCAACTTAGCAAGCAGTGCTTTCAGTGCTTCGGTGTTTTGTCTGACCGCCTCAGTGTTCTCGCGGCCGATCTCCGCCACCGATCCCTGCCTGGCAGCAGCGCGGCGCGTAAGATGAGCCACACGAGAAAAATCATGATGAAAAGGCAGCCATCCGACCAACTGGTTGGTGAGCGTGGTTCCTCCCATGGCCCAGTTCCTCTCCTAGTCGTCCCTAGTCGTCCGCGTTCTGCTCGTCGAAGCCGAGCAGGTTCCAGCTCTGGCGCATATGCGGCGGCATCGGCGCGGTGACGTCGATGACGCCCTGGTCCGGGTGCGGGATGAGGATGCGGCGCGCGTGCAGATGCAGGCGGTTCTGCATGCCGCCCGGAAAGTCCCAATTGGTGTCGGCCTCGAAATATTTGGGATCGCCGATGATCGGGCAGCCAATGTAGGCAGCGTGGACGCGCAGTTGATGGGTGCGACCGGTATAGGGCTCCATCTCCAGCCAGGACAGCGACTGCGCCGCCTGCTCGACGACCCGATAGTAGGAGACCGCATGGTCGGCGCCCTTCTCGCCATGCTTGGCGATGCGCACGCGGTCGCCGTCCGGGGTCGGTTCCTTGACCAGCCAGGTCGAGATCTTGTCCTCGCGCTTCGGCGGCACGCCCTTGACCAGTGCCCAATAGGTCTTCTTGGTCTCGCGCGCCCGGAACGCTTCGGAGAGTTTCATCGCCGCAAGCCTGGTGCGGGCGACGACCAGCACGCCGGATGTGTCGCGGTCGAGCCGATGCACCAGGCGCGGCTTCTCGCCCTTCTGGTTGCGCCAGGCCTCCAGCATGTCATCGACATTGCGGGTGACGCCCGAACCGCCCTGCACGGCGAGCCCAGCGGGCTTGTTGAAGACGAAGACCTTCGGGTCCTCATGGATAAGCATCTTGGCGAGCACATCGGCGTCGCCCTGGTTGCGGATCGAATGGCCGGTGAGCGGCGCCTCGCCCTTCTTGTCGACCTCGAGCGGCGGGATGCGGACCGTTTGGCCGGGCTCGACGCGCGTGTCGGCCTTCACCCGGCCGCCGTCGACGCGGATCTGGCCGGAGCGCAGGAGCTTCTGCAGATGGCCGAAGCCGAGCCCCGGGAAATGGCTCTTGAACCAGCGGTCGAGCCGCATGCCCGCCTCGCCGGCCTCCACCGTGATCTGTTCAACGCCTGCCATTTGTCTCGCTTTGCCTCTTCGGAAGCGGGGCAATAGCATTAAGGCAGGCTTCTTGCGAGCCAAAGACCCAGAAACAGGGCGAGGATCGCGCCAATGACGCTGGCGAGCGCATAGCCGAACGCCGGCACCGCGGCGCCGCGCTCCCAAAGCGTGGCGAAATCGAGCGAAAAGGCCGAAAAAGTGGTGAAGCCGCCAAGGATGCCGGTGGCCACGAACAGCCTGACCTCGTTCGAGCCGCCGCGTCGCGCTAGCACGGCGATGAAAAGGCCCATGACGAAGGAGCCGACGATGTTGATCACCATCGTGCCCCAGGGATAGTTGGGGCCGACCAGGCGCAGCGCGCCCATATTGGTCAAGTGGCGGATGCCGGCGCCGATGCCGCCGCCGATGACAACGAGAAGTAGATTGGCCATGGCGGCTTTGTGCCGTTGCCGGCTTGCCGGGTCAATCCCTCCCGGCGGCGGGTGGAACCGCGCAGATCGTCGAACGGGTCAGAAATCGCCGCTCGCGGCCGTTGTCGAGCGAGAACATGCCGCCCCTGCCAGGCACCACGTCGATGATCAAATCCGTGTGTTTCCAGGCCTCGTACTGCGAGGCGCTGATGTAGATCGGCGTGTTGCCGATTTCACCCAGCATGACGTCGGCATCGCCAACAATGAAATCGCCGCGCGGATAGCACATTGGCGAGGAGCCGTCGCAGCAGCCGCCGGACTGGTGGAACAGAACAGGGCCGTGATCGGCGATGATCTCGGCCAGGAACGCCTCCGCCTCCGGCGTGGCGGACACTTTGTTCAGAGATCTTTTGTCCATCAGATCCTCCAACAATCGAAGGAGGACGCGGCGAACCGCGCCCTCCCCCCTCGCCCCGGGAGGATCAGAAGAAGCCAAGCTTCTTCGGGCTGTAGCTGACCAGCATGTTCTTGGTCTGCTGGTAGTGATCGAGCATCATCTTGTGCGTCTCGCGACCGATGCCGGACTGCTTGTAGCCGCCGAAGGCAGCGTGCGCCGGATAGGCGTGGTAGCAATTGGTCCACACGCGCCCGGCCTGGATGGCGCGGCCGAAGCGGTAGCAGCGGTTCGCGTCGCGGCTCCAGATGCCAGCGCCGAGGCCGTAGAGCGTGTCATTGGCGATCGACAGCGCCTCGTCATCGTCCCTGAAGGTCGTGACCGACACCACCGGTCCGAAAATCTCCTCCTGGAAGATGCGCATCTTGTTGTGGCCCTTG
>NZ_RZSG01000636.1:0-3547 GCF_003997725.1 Mesorhizobium sp. M4A.F.Ca.ET.050.02.1.1 | reverse complement strand
CCGCCAGCACCGTGCCGCCGGCGGCAAGCTGTGCCCTGAGCGAAACCCGCGGACCGACCGGAAAGCCGATCTCGCGTTCGATCCTTCCGGCACCTGGCAGGCCAGGACCTGGTCGACATAGTCGGCCGCGTGCGCCAGCTTCAGCCACGATGCCGGCGCCGGCTCGGGCATGGCGAGCGTGTCGCGGCTCGCCAGTCCGCGCGCCTCCAGCGCCCGCATCAGCAGCGGATACTTGCTCATCGGGAAGCGGTGGTTGACGGCGAAACCGGCGTCATAGCCGGGGTGGTGGACGATCTGCAGCGGCATGCCAGCTCCGGGATTCGGTTGGCCGACGCCGGATCGTGATTGCGCGGCACCGGCAAACTGGGGCACATCGGTCGTCCGATCAAGCCGTCCCGAGGACCAGGCCCTGGATCAGCTATCGACATCGGCCGCCGGCCGGTCTTTCGCCGTAACCAACCGCTCGGTGCTTGCCATCGCCGTGCCGATGACGCTCGCCTATCTGACGACGCCGCTGCTCGGCATCGTCGATACGGCGGTGGTCGGCCAGTTCGGCGACGCCGCCCTGCTCGGCGGCCTGGCGGCGGGCGCGCTTGCCTTCGACGTCGTCTTCACCACCTTCAATTTCCTGCGCTCCGGCACCACCGGCCTCGTCGCCCAGGCGTTCGGGCGCGGCGACGCACTGGAAGAGCAGGCGGTGCTCTGGCGCGCCGTGCTGATCGCCGTCGTCGCCGGCATCGTGCTCGCCGCCCTTGCGCCGGTGATCGCCATTGGCGGGCAAAAGTTCATGGGCGCCGAACCGCGCGTCAGCGAAGCGATGGCTGTTTATGTCCATATCAGGCTGCTCGCCGCGCCCTTCTCACTGATCAACTACGCCATCCTCGGCTACGTGCTCGGGCGCGGCGAGGGCGGGCTTGGCCTGATGCTGCAGGCGGTGCTGAACGGCATCAACATCGCGCTTTGCTTCCTGCTCGGCCTGAAGCTCGGCTGGGGCGTCGCCGGCGTTGCCTGGGCGACCGTCACCGGCGAGTTCCTTGCCATGCTGCTCGGCCTCGCCATCGTCCTGCGTCGTTTCCGGAGGTTGGAGCGCCCCTCGCGCCAGCGCATCCTCGACCTGCCGGCCTACCGGCGCATGCTGTCGCTCAACCGCGACATCATGATCCGCTCCTTCTCGCTGCTCGCCGCCTTCGCGCTGTTCACCCGCCAGGGCGCGCAGTTCGGCACGGTGACGCTGGCTGCCAACGCGGTGCTGATGAACTTCTTCCTCATCGCCGGCTACTTCCTCGACGGCTTCGCCACCGCCGCCGAGCAGCTCGCCGGCCGCGCCATCGGCGCGGGCGCCGAAACGCCCTTCCGGCAAGCAGTGCGGCTGACCCTGTTTTGGGGTTTCGGCCTGTCGGGCGTCGCCACCCTCGTGCTGCTGCTGGCCGGTGTCGATCTGGTCGGCCTGATCACGACATCGCCCGAGGTTCGCGAGGTTGCCGACACCTATCTGCCCTGGGCGGCGTTCACCGCGCTCAGCGGCGTGCTGGCGTTCCAGATGGACGGCGTCTTCATCGGCGCCACCTGGTCGCGCGACATGCGCAACATGATGCTGTTGTCGTTCCTCGCCTTCAGCGCCGCGCTGCTGACTTTGGCGCCGGCCTTCGGCAACAGCGGGCTCTGGGCGTCGCTGCACGTCTTCCTGCTGGTGCGAGGCGTGAGCCTGCTTATGGTTCTGCGAGTGCGGGCGCGGACTGCGTTTTAGGTAGTGCCTCCGCTCGGGATCAGGATCCGTTGACGCCGGGAGAGGTGGCTGCTGGCGACGACAACGACCTAGAGGCCGGTGAGCAATTTCTTGAGCAGGGCGTTGAGAGTCTCCTGCTCCGACGGCGTCAGCACGGAGATCAATTGCTCTTCTAGCGCCACCATTGGACCGATCAAATCGTCTATCGCCCGCTTGCCACCAGTCGTTAGCGCAATTTGCTTGCCGCGCCGGTCCTTGGGATCGGGGCGTCGTTCAACCAGCCCGGCGCGCTCCAGTCGATCCAGGCGGTTGGTCATGCCGGCCGACGAGATCATTGCCGATTCGTAAAGCTGCGTTGGCGAAAGCATATAGGGTTCGCCGGAGCGCCTGAGCGGCGTCAGCACATCAAACTCACCTACATTCAGGCCTGCTCCCGAAAGCAGCGGGTTCATGTGATCGCGGATCACGCGCGCGGCGGCATCGAGCAGACGACCTACCGTTTCAATAGGCAACACTGGAAGGTCGGGGCGCTCGCGAGCCCATTGCTTAGCCGCGGCCTCGGCACGATCCATTCGAATATTCTCTCAACAAAATGTATCTTGACATCGAGATACATTGCATCTACTAACATTGCATCAAGACAATAGCGCAGGGCGCGGCGATAGAGAAGGAGAAAGCGATGTCCAGAATGATTTTCGTGAACCTGCCTGTGCGCGACCTGGCGGCGTCGACGGCGTTCTACGTGGCTCTAGGTGGCACCGTAAACCCGCAGTTTTCGGGCGAGAAATCTACCTCGCTCATGTTCTCGGACGCGATCGGGGTGATGCTGCTGAGCCATGACCACTACCGCGAATTCACCAAGCGCCCTATCGGCGACGCGCGGCGTGACAGTCAGGCAATGATCGCCCTCACGGTCGACGACCGCGCCGCCGTCGATGCAACGCTGACCAGCGCGGTTGCGGCGGGCGGTCGCGCCGATCCCAACCCGGCACAGGATCTTGGCTTCATGTATAACCGCCACATTGAAGACCCAGATGGCTATGTTTGGGAGATCGTATGGATGAATCCGGCAGCCTGAACGCGGAAGGGCTACGCGATGAGAGATGACATAAAGGTGTGGGCGCACGGGCGCCATGGCCTTCTAATGAGCCTTGACGGCCCAATGATCCAGGCGGCTGTCGCGCAACTCGCGCAGCGAAGTCAGTCCTTCGCGCTCCACAAACCGCGCCATGCCGGCAACGATTCGCCCCGGCAGCGCCGGCCCGGCATAGATCATGCCGGTATAGAGCTGCACCAGATCGGCGCCGGCGCGGATCTTTTCCAGCGCTGTCTCCGTGGAATTGACGCCCCCGACGCCGATGATCGCCATCTCGGGACCGACGAGCTTGCGCATGCGTGCAAGGACAGCGGTCGAGCGTTCGAACAGCGGCTTGCCTGAAAGGCCGCCGGCCTCGCCGGCGAGGCTTGCGCTCCGTAGTCCCGTCCGCGCGAGAGTTGTGTTGGAGACGATGACGCCGTCGACCCTTTTCTCGGCGACCTCGGCGGCGATGTCTTCCAGTTCGGCCTCGACCAGGTCCGGCGCGATCTTGAGGAAGACCGGCGGCTGCGCCGAAGCCGACGCCCGCGCAGCCATGACGCGCGACAGCAGCTCGCCGAGTTGCTCGCGCGCCTGCATGTTGCGCAGGCCCGGCGTGTTCGGCGAGGAGATGTTGACCGTGAGATAGCTTGCGTAAGGCGCGAAGCGCGTGACGCCGCGTTCGTAGTCGCCGATGCGGTCGGCGCTGTCCTTGTTGGCGCCGATGTTGACGCCGACGATGCCAA
>NZ_RZSG01000635.1:0-3555 GCF_003997725.1 Mesorhizobium sp. M4A.F.Ca.ET.050.02.1.1 | reverse complement strand
ATGCCGTCCTTCGTCAATGTCGGCGCCTATGTCGATTCGGGCACCATGGTCGACACCTACAGGCTGGCCTGGAACGATCCTGACTTCATGACGCGCCGCGAATTGCGCGCGGTCAGGCTGCAGCTCGAGCTGCTGAAGCCGGAGATGATCCTCGCCGAGCGCGGCATCCAGTCGACGGTGATCCTGTTCGGCGGCGCCCGTATTCCGGAGCCCGGCGGCGAGGCCTGGGCGGCGAAGAACGAGACGCAGAAGCAGAACCTCGAGCTGAACAGCCGCTACTACGAGGAGGCGCGCAAATTCGCCCGTCTCTGCTCGCAGCATTCGGCCAGTTCCTACTATCGTGAGTTCGTCGTCGTCACCGGTGGCGGGCCTGGTGTCATGGAAGCGGGAAATCGCGGCGCCGACGACGTCGGCGCGCCTTCCATCGGCCTCAACATCGTGCTGCCGCACGAGCAGGCGCCAAACGCCTACGTGACGCCGGAACTTTGCTTCAACTTTCACTATTTCGCCATCCGCAAGATGCATTTCGTCATGCGCGCCAAGGCCGTCGCGGTGTTCCCGGGCGGCTTCGGCACGATGGACGAATTCTTCGAGACGCTGACGTTGATCCAGACCGGCCGCATGGAGCGCGTACCGGTGATCCTGTTCGGCAAGGCCTTCTGGCAGCGTGCGATCGATCTCGATTTCCTCGCCGAGCAAGGCACCATCACGCCCGGCGACCAGGACATCATCGATTTCGTCGACACCGCCGACGAGGCCTGGGACATCATCAGCCGCTTCTACAAATTGTAGGCGGATTCCGCAAAAAGCGCCCACGGTCTTCCGGCAGCAATCTGCGACAAGCAAAAGGCCCGAGCAGCGCGTTCGTCGGCTTGCAAGCGAATGTCAGTACTAGAGGGGCGATCCCCGCTGCCCGTTTTCTCGCTGTGCGTGGCGCTTTTGCTATTGCAGTTCGGCCAGCCATCCGACCGAGTGCGCGAAGCGCACTATCGCCGCCCGGGAGTGGAGTTCGAGCTTGTCGGTTGCCCTGGTTCTGTAGGTCTCGATGGTCTTTATGCTTAGATTGAGCCGCGAGGATATCTCCTTGTTGCTGTAGCCGAGTGCAACCAGCTGGATCACGGACCGTTCCCGCTCGCTCAGATTTCCCGCATCGCCCTGCGCGCAGTTGCGCGGGCTGAGCATTCGCGCGGCCAGCGCCGGGTCGACGTAATTGTCGCCGGCCAGCACGCATCTGATGGCTTGCAGCAGGTCGGTGGTCGTCGACCGTTTGACCACGAACCCCCGGCCGCCGGCGGCGAGCACTTGGCGCAGGCAGCCGGGATCTTCGTGCGCCGTCAGTGCGATGCACTTGAGGTCGGGGAACCGTTCGAGGAGGCGCTCGATAAGCATGACCCCATTGATGCCGGGGAGCGAGATATCGATGACCGCAACGTCGGGCTCAGCCTTGCCGATGGTTTCGAGGGCCTCGGCCGCGTTCGCTGCCAGTCCGACGATCGTCATATCCTTCTGACCATCGATCATCGCCCCGATACCCGACAGGACGATAGGGTGGTCATCGACCACAAATATCCGCCTACGCGACACCTTTAACCTCCATCAGTCCGCCAAAGGTACATCACGTGGAGAGGTCCCTTGCCCTTGATGGTTCGAATGACGGCTCGTCCCGGCTGACGGGAGGAGCGCGTCTATCCCTGCAGACCCTGAGCGGGAGCAGTGGGTCGTACATCTCGTCGAACCCTCGCGCCGATTGTAAGCCGCAGCTAAAGGTCTCGGATGTGGCGCGCTTCACGTAGCCCATCGCGAACCTCGAGCTGCTGCCGAGGTTTTTCGTTCAGAATCGCATGCGGACAAATGTCTGGTGCGGATCACATTGCCGTAGACAATCGTGCGCGCCTCGCGGTCCAGGGAAGCCCTCAGTCCGTCAAGGGCACATCGGCATAGAGGGTGGTCCCCTTGCCCCTGGCGGTTTCAATCGACAGCTCGCCTCCGACCAGCGCGAGGCGCTCTCTCATTCCCGCAAGCCCCAGGGCGCGGGAGCCGGGCGTGGCATCGGCATCGAACCCGCAGCCATCGTCTTCGATCGTAAGGCGCAGCCGGCGGTCGCCAATATGTGCCGTCACACTCGCGCGGCGCGGCTGAGCGTGCTTGCCGATGTTGGTAAGCGCCTCTTGCGCGATACGGTATAGGGTCAGGGACACTTCGGGGGCGAGTGGGCACGAAAGTGCTTCGAGGTCCATGTCGCAAGGGATTTCGAGTTGGGCACATAGCATGGCGGCGAGATCCTCGACGGAGGCGCGAAGCCCCAGGTGATCCAGGTCGGCGGGCCGCAGGCTCCAGGCGGCGGCGTGAACCCTGGCGCTCAGTTGATCGACCAGCATGACAGCCCGCGTGAGACGCTCGCCCTGTTCCAGGGATCCTGCGCGGATGCCGTGCAGTTCGAGCGCGACACTGGCCAGCAGCTGGCCGAGATCGTCGTGAAGCTCGCGCGACAGGCGCCGGCACTGTTCTTCCTGCACGGCAATCAAGCGCCGCGCCAATCCCTGGCGCCGCGGCTTCGAAGTGTCGTTCTCGCGTGTGTCGATACCAGTCCGCATCGCCCCTTCTGTTCTCTTGCCGGTGTCTAGAGGACTTGCTGTTCACCGGGCTGTGAGAAGAGGCCCCGAATTTCTGCCTCTCAGCGCAATATACGCCGGCATACGCCCTTATGCCTGTCAGTTTTTTCCCGATTCCACCGGCTTTTCCCGACAAGGACATCGGCTGAAAAACTGACAGAACATGCCGATCAGCCCGAATGTCGAGGCGCCTTTTCTGCGCGCATTCTTCTTGCGTCGTCTCGGCCATCTTTGTTGCGGTCGGGAAGTTCAACGCAAACCAAGGAGAACGTCATGAGGAAGATCATTCTGGCCGCGGCGGTCCTGTCGGCTCTGACAGGTTCGGCGTCCGCATTGTCGATCGGTAGCGGCAACGGCAATGGCAACGGCAACGTTGGCGTCGGCAACGGCAACGGCAACGGCAACGCCAATACCGGCGCCTTCAACGGCAACTTCAACGGCAATGGCAATTTCGGCTTCGGCAACGGCAATGGCAACGGCAATGCCAATGCGGGCGCCTTCAACGGCAACTACAACGGCAACCTCAATGCCGGCGCCGCCAACGGCAACGGCAACGGCAACGGCAATTTCGGCCTCGGCAACGGCAACCTGAATGGCAACGGGAACTGGGGCATCGGCAATGGCAATGTCAACGGCAACGGCAACTGGGGCATGGGCAACGGCAACGGTAACGGCAACGCCAACCAGTAGCGTCGAAAGGCGCTGAAGCTTCTGGGATCGCCGGGCCACGCGCCCGTCCCCCGCGCGAGGCTGTCGCGACAGATCGCCGGCGATCCCAGTCCTTTTGAGGCAGTGGGGTACGGAAGGAGTTCGCACATGAAACCGAGCGTCGTATCGGCACTATGCCTTGGCCTGCTAAGCGCGACCGCCGCGAAGGCCGCCGACAACCGCACGACAGGCGCCCAGGCCTTCAGCATGTCACGCGTCCAGCAAAGCATCGGCC
>NZ_RZSG01000634.1:0-3557 GCF_003997725.1 Mesorhizobium sp. M4A.F.Ca.ET.050.02.1.1 | reverse complement strand
CCGTTTATGCCGCCCGCGCGCCGAGCCGTCGCGACCAGAAACGGGTCGCCGAGGCGGTGCGGCTGATCGAACTCGAAGCAGACCGCCCGCTGTCGCTCGCCGACCTCGCCAGCAGCGCGGCGACGAGCCCCTATCATTTCCTGCGCAGCTTCCGGCAAGTCGCCGGGATGACGCCTTACCAGTTCCTGCTCAAAACCAGGCTGCACAAGGCCGCCGTGCGACTGCGCACCTCCGACACGGCGATCTCGACGATCGCCTTCAACGCCGGTTTCAGCGACCTGTCGACCTTCAACCGCCGCTTCAGGCGCGAGATGGGAGAAGCGCCTGGCGCCTACCGCGCGCGCCGGACTGGCGGCTACTGAGGGCGCCCGTAACGCGGCCACCGGGGCCGGTTCAGCGTACGGTCGCTCTCGGTGACGGCGATCGGCGACGAACCAGCCCCGGCGGCGGCGAAACCCACCGTGGCCATATCGTCGCAATCAGCGGTATCCTTTTGAAATTGCCGCCAAAATTGTCTCTGGAAAAGCGCCACGAAGATTGGAGTTTCGGCGCCGCTTCCTATATAAGCAGCGAGTGATTCCCGACTGGATTGTGACCTGATTTGACCGACCAGAAGACACCGCGCGGCGCCGACGGCGGCCCGACCGGCATCGAGCCGATTTCGATCATCGAGGAGATGCAGCGCTCCTATCTTGATTACGCCATGAGCGTGATCGTCAGCCGCGCGCTGCCCGACGTGCGCGACGGTCTGAAGCCGGTGCATCGCCGCATCCTCTACGCTTCGCATGAGAGCGGCTACCACTGGAACCGCAAGTATGTGAAATCGGCGCGCCCGGTCGCCGACGTGATGGGTAAGTACCATCCGCATGGCGACGCCTCTATCTATGACGCCCTGGTGCGCATGGCGCAGGACTGGTCGCTGCGCGTGCCGCTGATCGACGGGCAGGGCAATTTCGGCTCGATCGACGGCGATCCGCCGGCGGCGATGCGCTACACCGAGTCGCGGCTGACCAAGGTCGCGCATGAATTGCTGGAGGACATCGACAAGGAAACCGTCGACTTCCAGGACACCTACGACGCGTCGGGCAGCGAGCCGAAGGTTCTGCCGGCCCGCTTCCCGAACCTTCTGGTCAACGGCTCCGGCGGCATCGCCGTCGGCATGGCCACCAACATCCCGCCGCACAATCTCGGCGAAGTCTGCAACGGCGCCATCGCCCTCATCGACAACCCTGCAATCGACCTGCCGACACTGATGGAGATCGTGCCCGGTCCGGATTTTCCGACCGGCGGCATCGTGCTTGGCCGTTCAGGCATCTACAGCGCCTATTCGACCGGCCGTGGCTCCATCGTCATGCGCGGCCGCGTCAATATCGAGGCGCGCGGCAACGACCGTGAATCGATCGTCATCACCGAGATTCCCTATCAGGTGAACAAGGCCTCGATGATCGAGAAGATGGCCGAGCTGGTGCGCGACAAGCGCATCGAGGGCATTTCCGACATTCGCGACGAGAGCGACCGCCAGGGCTACCGCGTCGTCGTCGAACTGAAGCGCGACGCCGTCGCTGATGTCATCCTCAACCAGCTCTACCGCTTCACCCCGCTGCAGACCTCCTTCGGCGCGAACATGGTGGCGCTGAACGGCGGCAAGCCGGAAGTGATGACGCTGATCGACATGCTGAAGGCGTTCGTCGGTTTCCGCGAGGAGGTGATCAGCCGCCGCACCAAGTACCTTTTGCGTAAGGCGCGCGAACGCGCGCACGTCCTGGTCGGTCTCGCCATCGCCGTTGCCAACATCGACGAGGTGATCAAGCTGATCCGCACCGCGCCCGATCCGCAGACGGCGCGCGAGCAGTTGATGGAACGGCGCTGGCCGGCCCACGACGTCGCGTCGCTGATCAAGCTAATCGACGACCCGCGCCACCGCATCAACGAGGACGGCACCTATAATCTGTCGGAAGAGCAGGCCCGCGCCATTCTCGAGTTGCGCCTGCAGCGCCTGACTGCGCTCGGCCGTGACGAGATCGCCGACGAGTTGAACAAGATCGGCGCCGAGATCGTTGATTATCTTGACATTTTGTCGTCCCGCGCGCGCATCCAGCAGATCGTCAAGGACGAGCTGATCGCGGTCCGCGACGAGTTCGGCACGCCGCGCCGCACCGAACTCTCCGACGGCGGCGCGGACATGGAAGACGAGGACCTGATCCAGCGCGAGGACATGGTCGTCACCGTCAGCCATTCCGGTTACATAAAGCGCGTGCCGCTCTCGCTCTACCGGGCGCAGCGCCGCGGCGGCAAGGGCCGCTCCGGCATGTCGACCAAGGAAGAGGATTTCGTCACTCGCCTGTTCGTCGCAAACACGCACACGCCGGTGCTGTTCTTCTCCTCGCGCGGCATCGTCTACAAGGAGAAGGTGTGGCGACTGCCTATCGGCAACCCGCAGTCGCGCGGCAAGGCGCTGATCAACATGCTGCCGCTGGAGCAGGGCGAGCGCATCACCACCATCATGCCGCTGCCCGAGGACGAGGCAAGCTGGGGTGAGCTCGACGTGATGTTCGCCACCACGCGCGGCACCGTGCGCAGGAACAAGCTGTCCGACTTCGTCCAGGTCAACCGCAACGGCAAGATCGCCATGAAGCTGGAGGAGGAAGGCGACGAGATCCTCGGCGTCGAGACCTGCACCGACAATGACGACGTGCTTCTGACGGCGAATTCGGGCCAGTGCATCCGCTTCCCGGTCAGCGACGTGCGCGTCTTCCAGAGCCGCAACTCGGTCGGCGTGCGCGGCATCGCCATGGCCGAGACCGACCGGGTCATCTCCATGTCGGTGATCGAAAACGTCGACGCTTCGCCCGCCGAGCGCGCCGCCTACCTGAAGCGGGCGGCCGCGGAGCGGCGGCTTGCCGCCGGTGTTGCCGGTGAAGAGGAAGAGATCGCGCTGACCAATGAGGAGATCGGCGAGGAGGCGGAGCTTTCCGACGAACGCTACGAATTCCTCAAGGAGCATGAGCGCCTCGTGCTGACGGTGACGGAATATGGCTACGGCAAGCGATCTTCGTCCTACGACTTTCGACTGACCGGGCGCGGCGGCAAGGGCATCCGCGCCACCGACGTGTCGAAGACGGCCGAGATCGGTCGTCTCGTGGCGACCTTCCCCGTTGGCAATGACGACCAGATCATGCTGGTGTCGGACGGCGGCACGGTCATCCGCGTCCCCGTCAACGGCATCCGTTTCGCCAGCCGCGCCACCAAGGGCGTGACCATCTTCAACACGGCCGAAGGCGAGAAGGTCGTTTCGGTGGAGCGGATTTCGGAACCGCAATCGGATGAGGAAGAGAGCGTCGAAGGCGAGGCCGATGCCACGGACGATGCTCCGGATATTGCCGAATAAGCTTAAAACAGCAACGCCGGCCAGACGGCCGGCGCAATCGGGACTGTTCGCGCAATCAAGCGGGGCGCAATTCAGTAGTGGCGATAGGGTTTGCGGACTTCGAAGCGCCGCGTGTTCGTCTTGGCGCGAACGCGCACGGCTTCCTGATGCAGACCGAATGCGGTGGCGA
>NZ_RZSG01000633.1:0-3557 GCF_003997725.1 Mesorhizobium sp. M4A.F.Ca.ET.050.02.1.1 | reverse complement strand
TGTAAATTACGCCTGTAATATTTATACTCAATTCGCATTTGCGAATGCTTACTTAGCTATCGCAGCATTCATAAAACAGATTTCATCTATTCAATTCTATCCTGTCTCTATTATTTTGAAGAGGCGGCCCATGCGGCTCAGCATTGGAGAGAGCCCATGCCTGATGAAAAGGACAGCCAAGGCCTGCCATCGCCAATATCCCGACAGCCAGACGACATCGCCGGCGATCTTGTCAGGCTGATGCCTCGCGATCTGGTCTTCGTCATGCGCTTCCTGGGCGAGAGCCAATTTCGCCTCCAGAGCCACTTTCAGGATTTCATCCGGGCCGAGCTTGCTGCCGGCGGCGTCACCGCGGAAACCCATCCGATGATCCATCTGTTCATCGAGAACCACGCGATCCTGCTGCGTGACTTCGTGTTTTCCGGCGTTTCGCTCTCGCGCCAGTTCCGTGTCGAGGAGATAGAGCGCCTCACCGGCGACACAACATCGGTGATGCGCGTCGACATCTGGGATCAGCTGAAGAGCCACATCGAGACCGCCGAAAAGCAGTTCCGGTCGCAGGCCGGCACACTGCCCGGATTGCTGGCGGCGTTCGAGCAACCGCCAGGACCGATGCCCGGAAACGAAAAATGAAGGAGGCTCCGATGGGCCAAACCGAAAGGCGCGACACGTTGCTCGCCCGCCGCCTCGATCTTGTCGCCACGGTCTCGGCGCTGACCTCGGAGGCGCAGCGGCTCAACCAGAAACTCTCCGGTATCGAGATGGACGTGCTGCGCCTGGAGCTCGAGATCGGCCGAAGCGGTCCAAACGTGCAACTGGTGCGAGACTTGCATGAAGCCGAGGAGAGCGCCGCGGCACTCAGACACGCATGCACGACGTGCGAGGAGCGCATCGCCGCCGCCGAAGGCGACATCGACGACGTCGACCGCTGCCTGGCGGAGACCGGAAACTGACGAAGGGAAGGGCCATGAACCAGCACGCGATACAGAACCTGACCTTGTTCGACCTGCTGGCCAGAAGCTGGCGTCGCCCGTCGGCGGTCGCCGACCTGCGCTTCAGCGCCGATGCCTCGGCTGTCGCCTTCACCGGCCTTGATGGGACGGTTGCCATAGCTGCGGTCGCGGACCAGGAGCCGCCGGAATCGCGGATCAGGGTGAGCGGCGACCTTGGCCAAACGACGATCCGCCCCAGGGAAAGAGCACCGGCACCATTGATAACTACCGCCGCGCTGGGAGAAGGCGATGTCCCGCTCGCAAGCTACCTTGGGTCCGGCTTCATGGTCGGAACGGCGGCCGGCAAAGTGGTGCATCTGGCAGCGGACGGCACTGTGATGGAGACGCTGGTCAAGATTGACGGACCGGCCGTCGCCTTCGATTACAGCCCTCGGACGGCCATGACAGCTGTCAGCAATGGGCAGGACATCTTCCTGTCGCGCGGCGGAAGCGCCGCAACAAGGCTGCACCACGGTGCGACCCCGTCCGCCGATGCGCTGGCCTTTTCGCCAGGCGGAAGGCGCCTTGCCTGCAGCTTGGACAACCGGCTATCGATCTGGATGGTCGAAAGCGAGGCCACCTCGATACGTGATTTCGCCTTTTCGTCGCGCCCGGTACCGATCCGCTGGAGTGGCGACGGCACCTGGCTGGCCTGCGGGCTCGAAACCGGAGGCTTTGCCCTGGTCAGCATGACTGATGGCCGGGCTGAGATCGTCTCGGGATTTCCAACGCCGGTCCGTACAGTGTGCTGGAGCCTGCCAGAGAACGCTCTGTTTGCATCGGGCGCCTTCCGGATCGCCGGTTGGTCGATGACTGCGCCGCCGCTTGAAGGAGAGACCTCTGGCGCGCTGGAGACAGGTCGCGCCGGGCTGGTGCCGGTCGAGACAGTGGCCGCGCATCCGCAGAAGGGACTGGTTGCGGCCGGCTATGCCAACGGCCGGATCACCATCGCCCAGATCGGCGCGCGGGACGAACTCCTCGTCAGGCCAATGGGCAGCGCAGTAACCGCGCTCGACTGGTCCGGTGACGGACGCCACCTGGCGGTGGGTGCCGTCGATGGTACCGTCGCGATCGTCACCTTTCCCGCGCAGATGTTCAAATAGGCCAATGCAGGCCGCTAACAACAGGAGAAGAGAATGCAAACCGAACTCACCCCCGAAGACAGGAGCAAGGATGAATTCTTTGAACGGCTCGCCAATTTGTCGGAAGAAATGGTGGCAAAGCACGGCAAGGACTTCAGCATGGGAGCCCTTGTGCTCGCCGCCCGATGGATTGCCGAGAACCGTGTTGGTCAATTGAAGACCAACTAGACCAACGAGACCGTCCGCTCGTCGTGCCTTGAACGACCGCATCTAGGTGCAAATCGCCTGGGACTCGGAGCCAAAGAGGTTCGCATTTGGTAGACGAAACACGGCTGCTTGAGTGTCCCGGCATGCGGCGCGAAGCTGCCCAAGAGGTCAGAGAGCATTGCGCATCCATGCCGCCGATCAGATGGAGAACCACTCGCCATAATGCCGCGATCTCATACCGTCCACATCGTGGAGTGGAGCAGAGCTTGCATGTGCTCCGGCAAATCTAGTTCGCCGCGCGCCTCGATCTCGAGAAGATATCGTGCCTTGGCAAAGCGATCGCCTTGCGTGGCCACGGGAAAGGCGCAGATGGAGATCAGCGCCCTCTCCTCTTCTCGGCTGGCCTCATCGTAGTCGCGGCTGTTGCTACCCGTTTCATGGACGGCTTTGTTGAACGCTGCGTATGCCGTCTTATGCGCGTTGATCAACGCTCGCAGTTCGTTCGACGGTTCTCCTTCTCGACGCGGTGCCTCGGTGGCGAGTGCCGTGGCTGATGCGGTCAAGGCGACAACGGTGGTGCCCGACTGGAAGAGCACGGTGCGACGGCTGATCCTGGACGTAGGAAACGCTCCTCTCATTTCAGAACAGCACGTAGCAGCTGTCCTCGATCGTGGGACTCTAACATGGCGGTTGGCGCATTTATGTCAGGATGAAAGCCCCGGGAGACTCTTACTGAGCGAGGATGTGTTGAAAACGATGGGAAGAATCGCATCGCCAACTGGAGTGTCGCTGTACCAGTTGCTCGGAACGTTCAGATCGCACCTTGCAATGGTTGAATGTTGGCCGGCGCCTTATTGCCGACGAAAACACCGAACTATCCGAGAGTTTGGCTCGCCAGAGCATAGGTCTTCGGCATAGCCGCGCCTGCGACGGCAAAATCGGCGAGCCGTTTGCCCAGCGACATGGTCAGCACCGTGTCGAAGACCGGCATGCCGCTGTGCGACAGGAAGGCAGCGAAGTCGCCATTGTCCATATGCGTATCAATCCTGAGGAAAGATCCTGAATGGTCGACCACGTGCGGCCGGACGACGGCCACGGCGTCGACGTCGCTTTCCGCCACGACCGGTCCCACGACATGGCCCCGCCCGAACGGGCGACATAGCGCGAAGGCTTTCAGCCTGCCGCCCTTGAAAAGACCATAGCCGGCCGAGTGCGCGAAGAGCTTTGCGATCAGCGCCGCGCGCCTGACGCCAAATCCCGCCGCATCGAGCGTGAT
>NZ_RZSG01000632.1:0-3561 GCF_003997725.1 Mesorhizobium sp. M4A.F.Ca.ET.050.02.1.1 | reverse complement strand
ATTCGAACGGGCGCCGACGCGCCCGCTTTACCACTTTGGAGTCACGGGCAATGGCAGGGTTTCCGGAAAAGGCGAAGGTCGTCATCGTCGGGCTGGGCGGGATCGTGGGCGCTTCGGTCGCCCATCACCTGATCGAGCGCGGATGGGACGATATTGTCGGCATCGACAAATCCGGCATCCCGACCGATATCGGCTCGACGGCGCACGCGTCCGACTTCTGCTACACCACCAGTCACGACTTCCTGTCGTGCTGGACGACGCTCTATTCGATCGATTTCTACGAGAAGATGGGCCACTACGCCCGCATAGGCGGCCTCGAAGTCGCCCGCGTCGGCGACGACAGCCGCATGGCGGAGATCAAGCGCAAGATCGCTTCGGCCAAATCCTTCGGCACCCGGGCGCGCCTGATCGAGCCAGCCGAGATCAAGGAAAAGTTCCCGCTGATCGAAGAGAGTATGGTGCAGGGCGGCTTGTGGGATCCGGATGCCGGCCTCGTCATCCCGCGCTCGCAGACGGTCGCCGGCAAGCTCGTCGACCAGGGCGTCGCCTCAGGCAAGCTTCAGTCTTTCGCCAACACCTCGGCCAAGTCGCTGATCGTCGAGAACGGCCGCATCAAGGGCGTGGTGACCGAGCGCGGTACGATCATGGCCGACTATGTGGTCGTCTGCACCGGCATCTGGGGCCGTTTGACCGCGGCGCTGGTCGGCGAGGACCTGCCCGTCATGCCGATCGACCATCCGCTGACCTTCTTCGGCCCGTACAACGAGTTCGCCGGCACCGGCAAGGAAATCGGCTGGCCGCTGCTGCGCGACCAGGGCAACTCTGCCTACATGCGCGACACCGGCGACCCCAAGACCGCCGAGGGCGGACAGATCGAATGGGGCTACTACGAGGAGACCAATCCGCGCCTCTGCCATCCGCGCGACCTCCTGGAAAAGGACCAGGCGCGGCTGTCGCCCTCGCAGCGCGACCTCGACATGGAGCAGATCCTTGCGCCGCTCGAGCGCGCCATGGAGCTGACGCCGATCCTCGGCGAGCTTGGCTACAATGAGAGCCACTCCTTCAACGGCCTGCTGCAGGTGACGACCGATGGCGGCCCGTCGATGGGCGAAAGCCAGAAGGTGAGGGGCCTGTGGTACGCCGTCGCCATCTGGGTTAAGGACGGCCCCGGCATGGGCAAGCTCATCGCCGACTGGATGACCGACGGCCGCACCTCGATCGACCATCACGCCATCGATTATGCGCGCTTCTACCCGCACCAGACGCAGGAGCAGTTCATCTGGGATCGCTGCACCGAGACGGCGATGAAGGTCTACAATCCGGCGGTGCACCCGCGCGAGCCATTCTCCAAGGGTCGCGACATCAGGCGCTCGCCGTTCTGGGAGCGCGAGAAGGAGCTCGGCGGCTACTTCATGGAGCTGGGCGGCTGGGAGCGCGCCCACGGCTATGCCGCC
This sequence comes from Mesorhizobium sp. M4A.F.Ca.ET.050.02.1.1, assembly GCF_003997725.1. Classification (NCBI taxonomy): domain Bacteria; kingdom Pseudomonadati; phylum Pseudomonadota; class Alphaproteobacteria; order Hyphomicrobiales; family Phyllobacteriaceae; genus Mesorhizobium; species Mesorhizobium sp. M4A.F.Ca.ET.050.02.1.1. The sequence continues at coordinate 2,107 of NZ_RZSG01000632.1, read as the reverse complement.
AACGAGCACCTGCTGGAGAAATACGGCAACCGAGTGCCGGTGCGCGAGGACGAATGGGACAACCGCCATTTCTGGCGCGTCTCCAATGCCGAGCACCTCGCCATGAGCGAAGACTGCGGCATCGTCAATCTCTCGCATTTCTCGATGTATGACGTCGAAGGCCCCGACCATGTCGCGCTGCTGGAATGGCTGTGCGCGGCCAAGATCGGCGGCGACAACAACATCGGCAAGGGCATCTACACCCACTTCCTCGACGAGGAAGGCATGGTGCGCGCCGACTTCACCGTTATCCGCATGGCCGATCGCTGCCGGGTGATCGACGGCGCCGACGCCGGCCCGCGCGACTTCCGTTACATGCAGCGTACTGCGCAGGACAAAGGTTTTGATGTCACCGTCACCGACGTGACCGAGAAGTACGTCACCATCGGCATCTGGGGACCGAACGCGCGGGCGACCCTACAGAAGGTTGTCGAGAACCCCGAGGGCCTGACCCCGGAGAACTTCCCGTTCGCCGCGATCAAGCCGATCCGGATCGGCGGCAAGGATGTGACGGCTTTCCGCATCTCCTATGTCGGCGAGCAGGGCTGGGAGCTGCACATGCGCTACGAGGACGGCCTGGCCGTCTGGGACGCGCTGCGCTCGACCGGCGTCATGCCGTTCGGCGTCGAGACCTATGCCAACACGCGCCGCATGGAAAAGAGCCTGCGGCTGCAGAATGCCGACCTGTTGACCGAGTACAATTTGCTCGAAGCCGACCTTGCCCGTCCGAAGGTCAAGGAGAACGACTTCTGCGGCAAGGCCAAGCACCTGGAATACCGCGCGCGCGAACATCAGCTGGCCATGCTGTGCACGCTGGTGATGACCGACAACATCGATCAGAACGGCGTCGCGCGCTATCCGGTCGGCACCATGCCGGTGCTGGATCCGGCAACCGGCGAGACGCTGGTCGACAAGCTCGGCCGCCGCTCCTTCACCACTTCGGTCGCCTATGGCCCGACCATCGGCAAGAACATCGCGCTCGCCTATCTGCCCTGGGCCTATGCCCAGGAAGGGCGCAGGCTCAACGTCGAATATTTCGGCGAGACCTATCCGGTCGAGGTCGCCGGCGTCGGCTACAAGCCGCTCTACGATCCCGAGAACCTGAAGCCGCGCAGCTGAGTTTCTTCAAACTGCATGAGAAGCCCGGCCCCGTGCCGGGCTTTTCGCTTTGTCCAGCCGTGATTCTCGCTTACCGTTGCGGCATGTCTGCTTTTGCCAGTGCAAGACATCTCCTTCCGGGCTGCGCCGCGCTGGCGTTGGCGCTTGGCACCGCGCCGGCATCTTCCGCCGAGCCCGTCGATATCGAACTGGTTCTGGCCGTCGACGTCTCGCTTTCCATGTCGCCCGAAGAGCTCGAGATCCAGCGCCATGGCTATGCGGCGGCCTTGACGCATGATCTCGTGCTCAAAGCCATTGCCGAAGGCGCCTATGGCAAAATCGCCGTCACCTATGTCGAATGGGCGGGCAGCAACTGGCAGCGTGTCATCGTGCCGTGGACGGCGATCGCCAATCGCGCCGATGCCGAGCGCGTGGTCGAGCAGCTCAACGCCCACCCGCCGGACAGCGCAAGGCGCACCTCGATTTCCGGCGCGCTGGAATTCGGCAGCGATCTCTTCGCCGAAAGCGGCTTTCAGGGCGTCAAGCGCGTCATCGACATCTCAGGCGACGGACCCAACAACCAGGGGGCGCCCGTCAACCTGGCGCGGGACATCGTTGTGAGCCAGGGCATCACCATCAACGGGCTGCCGTTGATGACACGCGGCGGCTTCACCGGCGCCTACGACGTCAACGATCTCGACCGCTACTACAGCGACTGCGTCATCGGTGGTCCCGGCGCCTTCATGATACCGGTCAATGACTGGACGCAGTTCCCGGAAGCGATCCGCCGCAAGCTGGTGCTGGAACTTGCCGGCCCCGATTCGCCACAATGGGCGGCCGACGAGGCGGCCCATCCGCCCATGGTCCTCGCCCAGGACAAGCCGATCGTGGATTGTCAGGTCGGCGAGAAAATGTGGCGCGATCGCAGCTGGATGTTCGACAGCCGCTAGTTGTCACGCCCCGGCTTGCC
>NZ_RZSG01000631.1:0-3565 GCF_003997725.1 Mesorhizobium sp. M4A.F.Ca.ET.050.02.1.1 | reverse complement strand
CTTTCAATCAGCCATAGAAAAATTGCTCGCCGTACAGCCTGCGCGGCAAACTTTTCAGATCGATTTTGAGAGGAAGATCGCTGAGAGCGCGGATTGCGCCAGAACAAGGTTCAACAAGCAAGATCGATACTTGCAACATAGAGCCTGTGGGTTTGTAGACAAGGCGCAGCGTGAAAATAATTCTTTTTCTCCAAGGATAGGTCGGGTTCGGCAGCGGTTTTTTCCACCCGGCTTGCTCGTGGCTTGGCCGCCGTGGGTTACGCCGGCGAAGCTGCCAATCTCCCCAGGTGGGGATATGACTGGCCGGGCAGAGGGGCGCCAAAGGGTCGCGACGATCGACGGACGGCGGCAACAGGCAGTTGACCCGGCCGCCCATACGCTCGATAGCTCCGCGCGAACGCTACCGAGAAACTCCCGATGACGACCGACGCCAACCTCAACGACGTGGCCGCAAGCGATCAGCGCGCCGCCGATCCATCCTGGCAGGACGATGTCCGCGCCGGCGTGCGCCATGTGCGCGATCTCGCCGCGCTGCCGCTGTCGCGCGCCGAGCGCGCGGCCGCTCAGGAAGCCGCGGCGAACCACAAGGTGCGCATTCCAAGACCCTATCTCGACCTGATCGACTGGAACGACCCGAGGGATCCGATCCGCGCGCAGGTCATCCCGTCGCCGGAAGAGCTGGTCGAGGCGGAAGGCGAGCTCGACGATCCGATCGCCGACCATGCCTACAGCCCGGTGCCGAGGCTGACGCACCGCCATGCCGATCGGGTGCTTTTGTTCCCGACCTATCAATGCGCCGTCTATTGCCGCTTCTGCTTTCGCAAGGAGTCGCTGACATCGATCGGACGTGGCTACACAAGCGAGGCGCTGGAGCCGGCGCTGGCCTATATCGCCGAGCACGAAGAGATCCGCGAGGTGATCCTGACCGGCGGCGACCCGCTGTCGCTGCCCGACAAGGCGCTCAGCGAAATCCGCGCCCGCGTCGAGGCGATCCCGCATGTGCGGCTGTTGCGCATCCACACCCGCGTGCCCGTCGCGCTGCCCTCGCGCATCACATCAGAGCTGGTCGCCGCCCTGCAGGGTCGGCTGATGGTGACGGTGGTCACCCACTTCAACCATGCGCGGGAGATCACCGACGCCACCGAAGCGGCCTGCCGCACCTTGAGGCAGGCGGGCTTCGTGCTGCTCAACCAGAGCGTTTTGCTGAAAGGCGTCAACGACAGTGTCGAGGTGCTGGAGGAACTCTGCCGGGAGCTGATGTACCGGCTTGGCGTGAAGCCCTATTACCTCCACCATGGCGACCTGGCACGCGGCATGGCGCACCGCCGCACCACGATCGCGGAAGGCCAGGCGCTGGTGAGCGCGCTGCGCCAGCGCCTCTCGGGCATCTGCAATCCCACCTATGTCATCGACCTGCCGGAAGGCGGCGGCAAGGTACCGCTGGCATCGTGCGCGATCGAGGGCCGGGACGGGGAGGCGTGGCGCATCCGCGGGCAGGATGGCATGGTCAGGGCCTATCGGGAGGTTGTGGGGTAGCCAACCTTCGAGGGCTTGGTTCCCGTCATCTCCCAAGCCAGGTTACGGCCGCCCGCCTTGCGGCGAGGGCCCCCTTCGCGTCTCGTTGGAACCAGCCACACGGCTCCGCATTTCTATCAGCGGGGGCTAAAGGGAGCGTGGCGTGAAAGCTCTGTTGGGAATTCTGGGCGGCTTCGGTCTGACGCTGACGGTTTTCGCCAGCGGACTGGCCTTCGCCACCTGGCTGCTGGCCGCCAAGCCGGTCGGCACGGTCTCCCCGAGCCAAAGCGTGGCCGAGCTCTGGACCAGGAACGCCGAGCCGGTGGGCGCGGCCAAGCAGGCTCTCGAGCGTGTTGCCGCCCGTCCGGTTCCGGCCGATCCCAAGCCTGCCGATGCCGCGAAACCCGAGATCGGGCCCGAGGTGACCGCCTCGATCGAGCCGCAGGCTGGCGACGGGCAGGGCGAGGCGTTGGCCGCCGGCGAGGATAGCGCGCAGGCCGCGGAACTGCCGGCCGCCCATCTCGAATGGTGCGCGAGCCGCTACCGCTCCTATCGTCCTGACGACAACAGTTACAGGTCCTACAGCGGCGAGCAGCGGCGCTGCATCTCGCCCTATCTCGATGCGGGCGGCGCCGATGAGGGCTACGTCAAGGTGCGGGACAGCTCGGTGGAGGCCGCCTCGATTTATGGCAGCACCTATCAGGGCTGGCCGGACGAGGAAGCGTGGGGCGAGGGCGCCTCAGGCGGGGTTTCCGCCGACCATGTCGACTATTGCTTCAGCCGCTATCGCTCCTACCGGCCGGAAGACAACAGCTACCAGCCCTATGACGGCGGCCCGCGCCGGCAGTGCGAGTAGCCAGTGAGCCCACTGCCTGATCGACCGAGACAGTGATCTGCACCCGTCGACGCAACCCGTTGCAAACATTCGGCTATGAAAGTGCAGTCCAAACCACACTCTCAAGATCGGGAGAGTAGCGGGCGATGATAGCCTCCTGATCATTTTCCTGCGTGAGAATTACCTGCTTCTCAATAGCGTCACCGAGCAATCGCATAAAACCTTCAAGCTGCTCTACCTCGGGTATTCCGCTGACTTGCCTTGGATCGAAGTCGAACTCAATTTCGACGGTGCTGAAGAAGTGACATGCAAGCTGGATTGGCCCGACGTAAAAAGACAGTAAGCTGGCTGTTTCGCTTTCCAGGGCCGCTTCGACCCCCAATAGCATCGACTCGATGTTGCCGGAGACACTGAAATTAGCAGGCGGGCTCCATTCGCGGAGGATGTCCCAGACGCGCTGCCAATCCGCCTCAGACGTGTTCAGAACGTAGATGTCTCGCCATGATCCGTCCCAGGCGAAATCCGATGCTACCTGTTCCCACTTCATGCATGAACCACTCTCGATGACCGCGGTTCTAGCATGGCACACGCCATGAGTGCTTTCCACAAATCCCAAGTCCGCTTTCCACCTATCCGGCCATTCCGCATTGTGAGTTCACGGCCCAAGTGTTTAGTCCAGCACCTTCGCGTCGATCTCCTCGATGCTCCGCGTCCCGGTCAGCGCCATGGTGGCGGATAGCTCCTTGCGCAGGATCTTGATGGCGGTCGCGCCGCCGGCGCCGAGGCCATAGATTCAGGCCCGTCCGACCAGACAGCCACGGGCGCCGAGCGCCAGCGACCCCAGATAGTCGCTCTCCCCCACTTTCGGGGGGGTGCAGCCTCACTCCCCCGCGATAAACTTCCCCGGATTCATCACATTAGCCGGATCGATCATCCCCTTGATCGCCCTCGCCAGCGCCTGCTTGACCGGATCGGCGTGGCGCTCATAGGCGTCGCGCTTGTCGAGGCCGACGCCGTGCTCGGCCGAGAACGAGCCGCCGCTTGCCTGCAAGCCCTCATAGAGCACGTCCTCGATCGCCTCGTGCAGCGCGTGCGAAACCGGCCCGTCGGTGTTGATCGAGATGTGCAGGTTACCGTCGGCGAGATGACCGAACACATAAGGCGCGTAAGTCGCGGCGATGCGCTTCAGCCCGGTTTCGATGCGCTGGACATAGG
>NZ_RZSG01000630.1:0-3567 GCF_003997725.1 Mesorhizobium sp. M4A.F.Ca.ET.050.02.1.1 | reverse complement strand
CAGGCGCTGGCCTTCTATGTCGGGCCGGAACGAAGCCGAGGCCGGGAACTGTGCTGTCAAGACGACGCCTCGTACTGGTCGTTGGCAGCCCACCCAGGAACAGACTCGCCCCTGAGCGCCGATATCGCAATGCAACATATTTAACGCAGTGCAACATAAGGGGAGGGGGCGCCTCTTACCTCCCCCTTGTGGGATCTTCACAAATCCGGTTGGCAATCCGGGTGATGGGGTAAGCTGCGCCAAGCTGGAACACCCTTCATCCGTCTCGGCGCTGCGCGCTGATCCACGTTCTCCCACAGGGGGAGAAGGCAAGGGCGCTTTCGCCAATCTCCGACATTCGCGGTCGGCCTTCGCGTTGCCCGTGCCTCGCGCATCGGCTATTCCCGCTCAGCCAATATCGGCCGAAATGGGAGCTCAACATGACCGACACCATCCTCAAATTCGGCGCCATCGAGCATGCAGAGGCCGGCGACCTGCCGGGCTGGGTCGTGGTCGAGGGCAGGCCGACCATGCAGACCGCCGTGCAGCACACCACCGCCGATGGCAAGGTGATTTCGGGCACCTGGCGGGCCTCGCCCGGCACCTACCATGCCACCTACACCGACTACGAGTTCGTGCACATGATCGCCGGCCGCATCATCATCACGCCCGACGGCGGAACCCCGGTCGAGGTCGGGCCGGGCGATGCCTTCGTGATCGAAGCCGAATTCAAGGGAACCTGGAAGATCATCGAGCCGGTGACCAAGCATTTTGTCGTCAGGGTGGGCTGAGGCGGCCGCGCCGGCGGGCACGCGAAAGCACCGCCTGGGCCGGCGCCGGGAGCCACGACCCAACTCACCGAATGTTAGGGAGCGCTAAAGTATCGTTGTCCGGAAACGTGCGATCTGCTAGCATTTGATCACCGACAAACGGCGCTGGGAGCGCCGTGCGTCCGACATCATGCACAACAGATCAACTCGAACCGGAGAACGGCCATGAAACGGCTTCTGACGGTCGCTGCGCTATTGGCAGCGAGCAGTTTGATTGCGATGCAAGGCGCAGCCGCCGACGATGCTGCGCTGATCAAGAGCGCCGAGTCCGCCGCGCCCGCCGCCGTGGCGAGCGGTGCCGCAATCTACGCCATGGATGACAAGGGCACCATGCGCACGGTGCGCGAGGGCAAGAACGGCTTCTGGTGCATGCCGGACAACCCGGCTTCGCCCGGCCCGGACCCGATGTGCGGCGATGCAAACGCGATGGAATGGGCGATGGCGTGGGTCGAGAAGAAGGATCCGCCCAAGGGCAAGGTCGGCTTCATGTACATGCTGTCCGGTGGCACCGACGGCAGCAACACCGACCCCTATGCGACTGCGCCCACTGAAGGCAACAATTGGATAGAGACCGGCCCGCATGTGATGATCGTCAATGCCATGGACGTCATGAAGGGCTATCCGTCCGACCCCAAGCCTGACACTTCGAAGCCCTATGTGATGTGGCCGGGCACGCCCTACGCCCATCTGATGATCCCGGTTAAGTGACAGAGCGCAAAAGCTGCTGATCTCCCCCACAAGCGAGGAGATCGGCGGCTTTGCCGCCGCCCATCGGAACCGGGCGGTGGGCGAGCGCGTTGCCTGCCGGCTAAATATGGCCGATCATGGCCATTGGCACGGCGGAGGCATCAGGTGAATCGTCGGAACGGCATGCGAGCGTCGGAGCCGGGACTGGCAAGTCTGCTTGCTGCATCGCGGGGCCATCCGCGCACGGTGCTGCCGACGGTCGCCACCGTGGTGACGACGGTCGCGGCGCTCTATTTCGGTCGCGAGGTTTTCCTGCCGATCGCCGTCGCGCTGCTGCTCACTTTCGCCATCGCGCCGGTCGTCGCCTCGCTCAAGCGCGCAGGGGTTCCCCGCCTGCCCGCCGTCGTCGCCAGCGTGCTCGGCGCCTTCGCCGCCCTTGCCCTGTTCTCCTTCGTCGTCGCCACGCAGGTCAGCGATCTCGCCCAGAACATCCCCGTCTATCAGATCAATATCCTGACCAAGATCCGCGCGCTGAAGGAAAGCGGCCTCGGCGGCGGCATCATCGCCAGGCTGAGCGGGGTGATCGAGCGCGTCGGCCAGGAGATCGAGCGCCAGGAGCCGCAACTGCCATCGGCGGCCGAGACGCCGAAGCGCGATCCGATCCCGGTCGAGATCGTCGCGCATGAAAAGCCGCTACAGGTGCTGCAGAACCTGATCGCGCCGCTGCTCAGCCCGCTCGCCTCGGCCGGCCTGGTCATCGTCGTGGTCATATTCATGCTGATGGAGCGCGAGGATCTGCGCGACCGCTTCATCCGCCTGGTCGGCTATGGCGATCTTCACCGCACCACGCAGGCGCTGCAGGATGCCGGCAAGCGGGTTGGCCAGTATCTTTTGATGCAGTTGGTGGTCAACATCGTCTACGCCGTGCCGATCACCATCGGACTTTGGGTGCTGGGCATCCCCAATGCGCTGTTGTGGGGGATGCTCGCGTTGGCGCTGCGCTTCGTCCCCTATATCGGCCCGATTATCGGCGCGCTGTTGCCGCTGTTCCTGGCGCTGGCCGTGGCACCCGGCTGGGCGCTGCTCTTGTGGACGGCGGCCCTGTTCATCGTGATGGAGCTGATCACCGGCAATGTGATCGAACCCTGGCTCTACGGCTCGCGCACCGGCCTGTCGCCACTCGCCATCATCGTCGCGGCGATCTTCTGGACCTGGCTCTGGGGCCCCCTTGGCCTGGTCCTGTCGACGCCGCTCACCGTCTGCCTGGTCGTGCTCGGCCGCCATGTGCCGCAATTCGAATTCCTCGACGTGCTGTTCGGCAACGAGCCGGTGCTGGAGCCGCACGCCCGGCTCTACCAGCGGCTGCTGGCCGGCGATCCGGACGAGGCGACCGACCACGCCGAGGAATACCTGGAAGACAAATATCTGTTCGAGTTCTACGACAAGGTGGCTATCCCTGCTTTGTTGCTCGGCGAGCACGACCGCATGCGCGGCGTCCTCGACGATGAGCAGCGGCGCCTGGTGGCCGGCAGCGCCGAGGCCCTGGTGGCGAACCTCGACGACAGTGCCCAGCAGGAAGCCGAAGAGGAAGAGGTCGAGCCGGAAGCCGCCGGCTCGGGCGACGATAAGGCCGGCGAACGCAAGGCGTCCGAGCGCAGGCCTGGCGAGGACAAGGAAGCCGAGGAGGTTGAAGAGGTGAACCTGCCGGATGGAACCGGCATTGCGGTTCTATGCGCTGGCGGGCGCGACGAACTCGACGATGCGGCGGCCGCCATGCTGGCGCAGGTGCTGGAAGTGCAGGGCGCCGCGGTGACGAAGGCGGGCTTCACCGATATCGAGCCCGGCGGTGTGCGCCATCTCGAACTCGACGGGATCGACACGGTCGTCATCGGCTTCCTCAACCGGGATTCCGTCAAGCATGCGCGCTTTCTGGTGCGGCGGCTGAAGCGCCGCAGGCCAAAGCTCAGGGTCGGCATCGTCTTCTGGTCGGAAACCGGCAACAGCGACAGGCAGGCGGCCACCGCCGAGGCCGGCGACCTCAATGCCGATTTCGTCGCCTACGGCATGGTCG
>NZ_RZSG01000062.1:0-15460 GCF_003997725.1 Mesorhizobium sp. M4A.F.Ca.ET.050.02.1.1 | reverse complement strand
ATCTGTGACTGTGACTATGGATGTGATGCCTCAAGCCTTCGCCCCGGCAAAAACGAAAGCGCGGGTAAAACCAGCGAAACGCACGACCACACAGTCGCGCATTGGCGAACGGCTGACGCTGGAATCTGTTGCGGCTGTGGACGTTGGCGCATTGAACGCCTTCTACCGCCGCCGTGCTCCCGCCGAGATAACGATTGCAGGAAAGGCGGTGGCGATCGCCGCCGCCTGGTCGGCGTCGAACCCTGAGAACCAGCAGCTGTGGACCATCGCGTTCATGGTCGGAGACACGACGGGTAAATTGCGCCTGCCGCTTTCCGTCGTTGAACAGGGCTTCGCCAGGGCCGACGACCTAGCCGACATGAAACGATTGGCGCCCGCCCACGCCGCACTGCTGTTGGAGGCCGCGTTCGAAGTCGATCTCGAATGGATCGAGGGCAGACTGGGTGGGACGATCACGATCACCTCGGTCGCACCAGGAGACACCACTCCGGACGATCCCTCATTCGCCTTTGTCCTGACCGGCAAGGATGAAACCATAGTCTGCGTCCTGAACACCAAAGACGCAGGCCTGGCGGCGCGGTTCGGCCGCCTTCTCGACGAGCTCGGCAAGGCGAGGCCGCCGATCCCAGCCGAATTTCCGCTGCCGGTCTGCCTTCGGCGTGGCCCGCTTGCGATCACCCTTGGCGAGCTTCGAAGCCTGCAGGCTGACGATGTGGTGCTTTTCAAGGACGCGGAAGAGGAACGCATGGCGGCACTCATCATTGCCGAGCGCCTTTATGCGCCGGTGGCGTTGACCGCCGGCGGGCCGCAATTGCTTGCCGCGCCGACTGCAATCGCTGGATCGAATTGGGAGTGGAGCATGAACCAGAACACGCCGCCGCCGGCCGGCCAGACTTTGGAAGAGTCGACCCTGGACGAGCTGCCGGTCGCACTCGCCTTCGAGATCGGCCGCACGGCAATGCCTCTGGGCGAAGTAAGGCAGCTTGCGCCCGGTGCAGTGGTTGCGCTCGCCGATGTGACGGAGGCGAATGTGGACATCATCGCCAACGGCAAGCGTGTCGGCCGTGGCGAGATTGTGCGCATCGGAGAAAGCCTGGGCGTGCGAATCCTCCGCATGTTCGACAATGCTTGAGAATTCGCCCAACCTGCTCGGCATTCTGATCGCCGTCGGCTTCGTCGGGCTGCTGCCGCTGGCGGTCGTCACGATGACGGGCTTCCTGAAAATCTCGGTCGTGCTGTTTCTGATCCGCAATGCGCTCGGCGTCCAGCAGATGCCTCCCAATCTTGTACTCTATGGTATAGCGCTCGTGCTCACGGTCTACGTCACGACGCCGTTGCTGAGCGAGATGTCGGGGCGGCTTCAGGAGGGGCAGGTCCAGTTCCAGACCACGGATGATCTGGCCAGGGCGGCACAACTGGTCAGGGAACCGTTGCAACGACACCTTATGAAATTCACCCAGCCGCAAGAGCGGCAGTTCTTTCTCGATGGAACGACCCGCCTGTGGCCGGAACAGGCGCGCCAGAATCTCAAGGACGACGATCTCTCGATCCTTGTTCCCGCCTTTGTCGCCTCCGAGCTGACCCGTGCCTTCGAGATCGGCTTCCTGCTTTATCTCCCTTTCCTCATCATCGACATCGTCGTCGCCAACGTCCTGATGACGCTGGGTATGATCATGGTCTCGCCGGTCCTCATTTCGATCCCGCTGAAACTGTTCCTTTTCGTCGCCATCGATGGCTGGTCGCGGCTGATGCATGGCCTCATCCTGAGCTATGGCTGACGCCGCCGGGGGTTTTGCATGAGCAATGACTTCATCCTGGCGAAGGTCCAAGGCGCGCTTTGGACGGTGCTGTTCGCGTCCAGCCCGGCGATCATCGCGGCGCTGGCGGTCGGCATCCTTGTCGGACTTGCCCAGGCGCTGACGCAGATTCAGGACCAGTCCTTGCCGCAGACGATCAAGCTCGTCGTGATCCTTTTGGTCATCATCGTCTTCGGTCCGCTGCTTGGCCAGCAGATCGCCGAGCAGGCCTCGACGGCGCTGGACGAGTTCCCCGTCGTCACGCGTTGAGGCGCGCCGATGCCGGTCGAACCACTCTTCGCATCCATCAAGGAGCTTCAGTTCTATCTGCTGGCAGGCGCATTCGCGCTCGCACGCATGACCGGTTTCATGCTGCTGATGCCGCTCTTTTCGCGGGTGCCGCTATCCGGGCTTCTGCGCAACGGCGTGGCTCTGGCGCTGGCCGTTCCGGTCTTTCCGATGATCGTGAACAAACTGACGAACACCGACATTACGACGACGATGATCGTCGTCTACATGCTCAAGGAGGTCGTAGTCGGAGTAACGCTCGGGCTGGCGATGGGCATACCGTTCTGGGCGGCGGAGGCCGCCGGCGATATCCTTGACCTGCAGCGCGGCTCGACGATGGGGACGCTGATCGATCCGATGATGACCCACGAGACGAGTGCCACCGGCACCTTGCTCGCGGTCATCATGGTCACGGTCTATCTGGCCGCCGGCGGCTTCGAACTTTCCCTGACCAGCCTCTATGACAGCTATGGTCTTTGGCCGATCGACCAACTCCTGCCCGTCTTCAGCAAGGATGCTGCCGCGATATTCCTCGGTCTGCTGAATCGCATCCTGATGATGGCGCTGACGCTCGTCTTCCCGCTCATCATCTGCATGCTCTTGTCCGACATTGTGCTTGCCTTCCTGGCACGCGCTTCGCCACATCTGAACGTCTTTGCGCTTTCGCTGGTGGTCAAGACGCTGGTCTTCAGTCTCGTCTTCGTGCTCTACGCGGCGTTTCTGCTGTTTTACATGAATCGGGACCTTGGCTTCCTGCACGAAGCCGGCCGCCAGATAGAAGCTATTGGCTGCCGCAGTTGTCAGTGAACAGAAGCTTTATTCGCAAACGCTAATGATAACGACAGCCACGATTGGCCGACCAATAAATACAATTTATCATTGAGGAAAGATTCTGACGATTTGACAAGCGGTCGACCCGCCGATGATCTTACGCGCTCTCGACGTGCCGCTGAACGTGCATCTCCATTGGAAGCCAATGCCTCGCCAGATCACTTCATTGTTCTATGACAATTTGCGACTGGTCGATGCGGATAGGCTGCGCAGGCTGGTTAGGATGGGTGCCTATGAAGGGCACACAGGAGGGCTTGCGCGCGGCAAGCTCCAGGCCAATGTCGTGATAGTGCCCCGCAGCTTCGCTGGCGATTTCCACCGGTTCTGCGTGCGCAACCCAAAACCGTGTCCATTGGTGGGCGTGAGCCGAGCCGGCAGTCCATTGCTCCCGGCATTGGGCGATATCGACATCCGCACCGATGCCCCCCAGTACAACATCTATTACTTCGGGGAGCTGATCCGCCAGAAAACGGACATCATCGATCTGTGGCGAGAAGACTTTGCCGTTTTCGCGCTGGGCAGTTCGCTTACCGTCGAAGCCGCCTTTGCCGGGAAGGGCATCCAGCTCCGCAGCATCGGATGCGGCAAAGCCTTGCCCAAATTCCGAACCAGGATCGAGACGCTTGGCGTCGGCCCGTTTGGTGGCGAAATGGTCGTCTCCATGCGCCCGATAAGGCGTTGCGACGTCGACAAGGTTCGCGCCCTCACCGCACGCTTCCCGCATGCACACGGCTCTCCCATCCATGTCGGAGAGCCGACGATTATCGGGATAAAGGACTTGATGGCTCCCGACTGGGGCGATGCGGTCGAAATCATGGACGGGGAGGTCCCTGTATTTTGGGCCAGTAGCCTGACCGCCCAAGATGCGCTCGCTCGTGCCGAACTCGAAATCTCGATCACCGTGTCGCCGGGGCACATGCTGATCACGGACTTGGATGCACGAGCAGATGCGGGCGCTTTCAAGGTCTTTTAGCAAGCGCAGGGTGGCCATCTTCGATCTTTCAAGAGGTCGAGACTGCGCGGACCCCACATAAAGCCCCCCGTCATTCGGCTGCATGCTCTTGCAGTCTCTCGAATACAAAAAGCTTGCCTTTACGCGCGCTGTCCTCAAGCGGGTGCGCCTTTGCCAGGTGCGCCGCAATGACGCTGGCCAGCATGCAGCCCGTCCCGCGCATCGATGCGGCAAGGCGCGGCGTGTCGAAACGGATCGGTTCTTGATTGGAGCGCAACAGGATATCGGTCGATCGGGGTCCCGAAGCATGACCCCCCTTGATCAACACGGCCTGCGCACCAGCGCCCAGCAAGTCCTGACTCTGCCTGACCGCGCCACCCTCGTCGGCAGCGCACTCAGCGCCCACAAGCAGCGCCAGTTCGAAGAGGTTGGGCGTGATCAGGCGGCAAAGTGGCATCAGGTCGCGCTTCATGACGGCGATGGCGCCGGCTTCCAGCAGCACCCTGCCTGATGTTGACGCCAGCACTGGGTCGAGTACTGCCGGAACCCCTGGATTTTCACGTAAAACGGCTGCAACGGCAACGACGGTCTCAGCCGTCGCGAGCATGCCGATCTTAATCGCCTCTACCCTGTTCGCCTGCAGCGCGGCGTGCATCTGCTTGGCCACCAGCCAGGGTGGCGAATTGTGGATTTCCATGACGGCGTCGTGCGTCTGCACGGTTAGCGCGGTGACAGCCAGGCAGGTGCGCACACCAATGGAACACATCGTCTCGATGTCGCGTGCAATCCCGGCGCCTCCGCTGGAATCCGATCCGCCAACGACAAGCACATGTGGGTCTTGCCCTAGCGCCATCGTTCTGTCTTTTCGATCCATTCCCGCGTGCGCGCCTCGGAATTGGCATTCAACGTGATGTCGGTGACCACTGCTGCGCTGTCAGCACCAGCAGCGAAGACACCGCCGAGCCGGTCGGGGTCGAGGCCGCCGATCGCGACCAACGGGATCGGCGCGACCCGGCGCTTCCATTCGCTGATCCGCTCCAGCCCTTGCGGCGCCCATTTCATCTTCTTCAGTATGGTGGGATAGACCGGGCCGAGCGCGATGTAGTCAGGCCTGGCGGCCAGGGCCGTTTCCAGTTCGGCATGATCATGCGTGCTGAGGCCGAACCTCATGCCGGCTGCCCGTATCCGTGCGAGGTCGGCGGTCTGCAAGTCCTCCTGGCCGAGATGGACGAAGTCGCAGCCTTCCTCGATTGCCAGGCGCCAGTGGTCGTTGACGATGAGCTGGCATTGGTGCTCGGCGCATAAGGCCTTTGCCTTGCGGATTTCGGCGCGCAACCCGGTCTCGTCCCTGGTCTTGATGCGCAACTGAACCAGCCTGACGCCGACCGGCACCAGCCGTTCGATCCAGGCGGCGCTATCGACGATCAGGTAGAAGGGATCGAGCTTCATGAGAAAACCGCCCTGCCGAATGTCGGCGTCGACGGCATCGCGACCTCGCGCGGTTCGAGCATTCCCGAGCAGAACGCTTCGCGGCCGGCATCGACCGCCTTGCCGAATGCGCGCGCCATGCCGACCGGATCGGCCGCCTTAGCGACCGCCGTGTTCAGGAGCACGGCGTCAAAGCCGAGTTCCATCACGGTTGTCGCGTGCGACGGACGTCCAAGTCCGGCATCGACAATCAACGGAACGTCGGGGAAATGCCTGCGCATCGAGCGCAGCGCCGGGATGTTGACCGGCCCGAGGGCTGAACCGATCGGCGCGCACCATGGCATCAGGACCTTGCAGCCAGCCTCCAGCAGCCGCTCGGCGACGACGAGGTCGTCGGTGGTATAGGGGAATACCGAGAAGCCATCCTCGCACAAGATACGGGCGGCTTCGACAAGGCCGAATACGTCCGGCTGTAGTGTGACGTGGTTGCCGATCACTTCGAGCTTGATCCAACTCGTCCCGAACACTTCGCGCGCCATGCTCGCAGTCGTGACCGCTTCCTTGATGGAGTGGCAGCCGGCGGTGTTGGGCAGGATTTTCGTGCCGAGCGATCGGATCAGCGACCAGAATTTTTCGCCGGCCTTGCCGCCCGCCATCTCCCGCCGCAAGGAGACGGTCACCACCGACGCGCCCGACGCGTGAACTGCATCGGCAAGGATGGCCGGCGAAGGATATTGCGCCGTGCCGAGAAGCAGGCGCGAGGGAAGCGTCGTTCCCAGAAGCTCCAACATCGCTAGCCTCCCTGCATCGGCGAGAGGATTTCGATCCGGTCGCCGTCGCTCAGTTGGAATGCTGCCCGGCTGGCTTTGTGCACGAGGTCGCTGTTGACGGCCGTGGCCAGCCAGTCGCCCTCATAGTCGAGTGCTGCAAGCAGCGCCGCCAGCGTCGTGGTTGGGGTCTCAAGCGCTTCGCCGTTGACGATCAGTTTCATGTGTAGACTCCAAAGGTTTGTCCTGACTGAAGACAATCTCGGCCGCCTCGCGCGCCATGGTGGGTGCCAGCAGAAAGCCATGGCGATAAAGTCCGTTGATCGCGATCGTACTTCCGTGAGTCTCGACACGCGGCAGGTTGTCGGAAAAAGCCGGGCGAATGCCGACGCCGGTCTCAACGATACCAGCCTCGCCGAATGCCGGATGCAGAGCGCAGGCAGTGCCAAGCAACTCCATCACCGAACGGACTGTGATCGGTCCCCCGGACTGGCTTTCGATCATCGTCGCGCCAACCATGAAACGGTGGTCGGCGCGCGGCACGATGTAGAGCGGAAAGCGCGGATGAAGCAGCCGGACCGGGCGCGACAGCGAGACGTCGGGGGTGTGCAGGATCAGCATCTCGCCGCGAACACCGCGCAGCCTGCCGTTGACAGCGGCCATTCCCGTGCAGTCGATCTGGCGATCGAAACCGGAAACCCGCCCGGCGTCGGTACCGAAGCGGAATGAGACGTCCATGGCTGCGAGCCTGTTGTGGAGTGCCGTCATCGCCTGGCGCGGGTCGAGATGAGCCTCCTCGGGGAAAAGCAGTCCACGGCGGAAGCGACCGGCGAGGTCGGGCTCCAGCAGCGCGATTTCGTCTTCGTCGACACGCCGATGGCCTGACGTACGGCTGGCGAAGCGGTCAAGCTCGCCCGCATCGCGCAGCGCTGCCACAACCAGCGTTCCGGCCCGTGTCACCTGGCCGGGCAACACCGCCTCCCACCAGTCGGCGGCGTCGCGTCCGTGATCCAGCACCGGCTGCTCGGCGCTTTCACGCTCGCACCAGGGCGCCAGCATGCCGCCGGCGAACCAGGACGCATTGCCGCCAAGGCCGCGCCTTGTCTCCGCAACCGTCACCGTCGCGCCGCGGATGGCGAGCTCGAAGGCGGCGGTGAGGCCGGCGACGCCGGCCCCTCTGACCAGCACCTTCATGACCGCTCACGCCCCTGTGGTATGGGCGGTGCGCCGATCTCGTCCGCCGGCACGTAGAGATCGCCGCCTTCGCGATATTTCGCCGCCATCGCCGCCATGCCCTCTTTCTGCGCCTCGGCGCGGATGTCGTGGGAAATGCGCATGGAGCAGAATTTCGGCCCGCACATCGAGCAGAAATGCGCCAGCTTGTGCGCCTCCTTGGGCAAGGTCTCGTCGTGGAACGAGCGCGCCGTTTCGGGGTCGAGCGACAGGTTGAACTGGTCTTCCCAGCGGAACTCGAACCGCGCGCGGGAAAGGGCATCGTCCCTGACCTTCGCCGCCGGATGGCCCTTGGCGAGATCCGCGGCATGCGCAGCGATCTTATAGGTGATCACGCCGGTCTTGACGTCGTTGCGGTCGGGCAGGCCGAGATGTTCCTTCGGCGTGACGTAGCAGAGCATTGCCGTGCCGAACCAGCCGATCATGGCAGCACCTATGCCGGAGGTGATGTGATCGTAGCCCGGCGCGATGTCAGTCGTCAGCGGCCCCAGCGTATAGAACGGCGCCTCGCCGCAGACGGCGAGCTGCTTGTCCATGTTCTGCTTGATCTTGTGCATCGGCACATGACCGGGCCCCTCGATCATCACCTGGCAGTCCTTGGCCCAGGCGATCTGAGTCAGCTCGCCTAGCGTTTCCAGCTCGGCGAACTGCGCGGCGTCGTTGGCGTCGGCGATCGAGCCCGGACGAAGCCCGTCGCCGAGCGAGAAGGACACGTCGTAGGCGCGACAGATGTCGCAGATCTCGGCGAAGTGTTCGTAGAGGAAGCTCTCCCGGTGATGGTGCAGGCACCATTTGGCCATGATCGAGCCGCCGCGCGAGACGATCCCGGTCACCCGGTCGACGGTCAGCGGGATATAGTGCAGCCGCACGCCGGCGTGGATGGTGAAATAGTCGACGCCCTGCTCGGCCTGCTCGATCAGCGTGTCGCGATACACCTCCCAGGTCAGGTCCTCGGCGATGCCGCCCACCTTTTCCAGCGCCTGGTAAAGCGGCACCGTGCCGATCGGCACCGGCGCATTGCGCACGATCCATTCGCGAATGTTGTGGATGTTGCGGCCCGTGGAAAGATCCATCACCGTGTCGGCGCCCCAGCGGATCGCCCACACCATCTTCTCGACCTCTTCGGCCATCGACGAGGTGACGGCGGAGTTGCCGATATTGGCGTTGATCTTGACCAGGAAATTGCGGCCAATGATCATCGGCTCGCTCTCGGGATGATTGATGTTGGCCGGAATGATCGCCCGTCCGCGCGCCACTTCGTCGCGCACGAATTCCGGCGTGACGAAGTCGGGGATCGCCGCGCCGAAGGCTTCGCCGTCGCGCTTAAGCTTGCCGCGCAGGGCCTCGCGGCCCAGATTCTCGCGGATCGCGACGAACTCCATCTCGGGCGTGATGATGCCGGCGCGCGCATAGGCAAGCTGGGTCACCGCCTTGCCGGCCTTGGCCCGCAGCGGCCGATTGCGGACCGGAAATTCCGGCGTCAGGCGCTCGCCCGTCGCGAACCCGTTGTCTTCCGGCCGCACGTGGCGGCCGTCATAGGCCTCGACATCTCCGCGCGCCGCGATCCAGTCCTGCCGAGGCCGGGCGAGGCCCCTTTCGATGTCCGTTTCGATCGCAGGGTTGGTATAGGGGCCGGAGGAGTCATAGACCGTCACCGGCGGCTCGCCGGCGGTCGGATGGACGGCGATCTCGCGCATCGGCACCCTGATCCGCGGGTGGAGGCTGCCTTGCTTGTGGATCTTGCGTGAGGCGGGCAGCGGTCCCGTCGACACGGTGGGGGTGAGGGCATTCATCTTGAGGCTCCTTTGCTCATGCATTGGAGACCCAGTTCTGTGCCGGAAGGATGAAAAGACGCTTTGGTCGCCCTGCCGAAACAGGACCTCGGGCATAGACTCCCGCGAAGCGCTTGCACCGTCCCTACGCCAGTATGAACTGGATCAGGTTCAACGGGTCACTGCGCCGCGAAAGCCAGCAGTATCTCAGCCCCTTACCGGGACTCCCCTGGTGAATGCCTCAAGTTGAATGGGCCGGTGCTGCTTTGTCAAGCGCCTTCGGGCGCCTTCGGGCGCCTTCGGCCGGTGGCGACGTCCGGCGGCCGGCCGAGCGGAGAGCTCGCGCATGCATCGGGGACAAGTCACGCCCCGTAGACCAGGGCTGGAATGGCCAAAGTCTCATTCGCTTCGTGAAGGATGGAAAAACTGTATCGGCCATGTGCGTCGAGATCGACCGAGTAGCTCAGGCGGTCACGGATGTGGTTATCCTGGTCGAAGGCGACGATTTGCGGCTTCAGCGAGGTGATTTGCACCACGTCCAGGTAGATGGAGTTGCAGATATGATCTGGTCGTCGGGCTGGCAGGTGCAAGCGGCCGCTCTATTCAGGATGCGGCATCGGCGGCGTTCCCGATACCAATGATATCTTGCGGGCAACTTATGCAATCACCGGCTTCGTAAAACCCGACGGCGGCGGCCGTGTCCTGGCGCTGAGGATGTGCCGCTGTTCCAGCAGAGAAATCGCGTGGGCGCGGAGTTTTCGCTCTGCGAGGAAGAGTTGACGCAATCGTTTAGCTTGCTTGCAGTTCGTAGAGACCCGCCTTTGAAAGCAACTAAGCTATTGCATTGATATGTTGGTGCGCGATCGATCGCTACATAGCCGGCCGCCATTATCCGAGTATTGATCCGCCGGTGTTCGTGTTGCCGTATATGGCAATCCCTGCGAGATCGTCGCGGCCGGATCGGCCGCACCCTCTAGTCATAAAAGGGGAAGCGACCGAGAATTCCGCTGCCGAAAACTTCTCTGGCTTGGCTATGCATGCGGTAGATGAGATCGCCGCCTACCGCGACCTGGTCGAGGAAGGCATCGACGCCCAGTTCGGACAGCCTGGTTATCGCAATGCGTTAGCGGCTCAGACTTGCGGTCTCGAGAGCGGCCTTTGGGGGTCACCTCTTTTTTGTTTCAGAGGTTGGAAGACGGCTGCTCGTTACCCAATAGAAATGGCGACTACGGAACGCGATCGATCGCGGCCATCAGGAAACACCTGTCTTCGGCTCAACCTCGACATGGCGTCCGATCGACCGCAGATATACAGCTATCTCGTCCATGAGATGATCGCGTTCGCCGTAGATCTCAGCAATCCTGCGCAGCTGTGGCTCGACGGACCTCCGTTGCGCCGGCGTCAAATCAGCATCGCCAAAGACATATCCCAAGTTGCCAATCGCGCAAATGTTGCAGCCGGCCTCCACAACTGCTTGCACGAATGCCGGAATGTCTTTTTCTTGCATAGTCTTCATGTCGAACCTCTCGTGAATGGCGTGCTTGCGCGCCCATGCTGCCTTTTCAGCGTGTCCTCTGGGCGGCGCAAGCCTTGAGCGTAATTGTGCCGGGCAACCTCGACTATCCCGTCTGCCACGCTCTTTAGAGTCGGTGGGGTCTGGTGATTGCAGGCTGGGCCACTCAAAAGCCTGCAAGAAGAAAGTCATGGCGACCATTGCTCAAGATCGCGAGGGTGCGTGCAAGACCTTCCGTTGGCAGTCATGCACGCTCACCCAGCAACTGGGTATTGAGCAACTGGGTCTCACGTCGCGGGTCTCGTGTGCTTCACAGCCGAAAATAAGGTACCACCGTGGCTATTCTCAAGTGCAGGCTACCTCTTCAGGACACGGCGGAGTGCCTTCCGACGCACCCCTGGTGCAACGTGCGACCTAACGAGACACATCTCGTTCGCGTTCCCTCGACCTTTCTTCGTATTGCTGCTTGCCCTGCGATTTCAGGCCCTCTGCTAGCTTCTCGGCCGCTCTTTGGCCTGCAATGTCACTATTCAAGATCATATCCGACATCCCTGGATGGTCATAACCGTAATGCGCATGCAGTTTCCCTCACGAGCAGCGCCTATCCGTCGATTAGTTCGTCTTCCGGAACCCGAAGCCCTTTTTATCCGGCGTACCTATCCACCATTCAACCGGTATACCTTTCCCAACTTTGGCGGACCATTTACCTCAGGCATGATCATCTCGCGTGACATTTTTTTTTGGCGCCATCATCGCACGTGGCATTTTCTAAAAACCAAGACGTGTCAATTTGTAAAATCAAGGATGCGGCCGCGCCCGTTGCGAGGATTTGCAGGTAGCTCTTCAGCCCCAACACGATGTGTGAGGCGGCGGTGGAAAAGGCAACCGACGGCGTCGACGCGTCCTTTGATGATCGCAAGCGATATGCTTCGTCGCGAGCCCAGATTGCGGTCTCGGGCACAAGGCGAGATCACAGTTCTGCGATCTGTGGTAACGCGAGCCCGCAAAGCGCCGCTGCGGCCACCGCTTTTGGAATCTGGACGAGATTCGTCGTCGTCTGAGATCAGTTGATCGAGCAGTTCGCGCGCGCGGGACGCGCTTGCGGTGCAGTCTCTCCCGCGAGCTCGCCCGTGACCTTCTCATCGACGACATCCGAGAGCTGCGCGGACGGCCCTATGACCTCGTCGCTGTCGCCGGCGGCTGGAAGCACCTGACACGGCCGGCCTATGCCGATGCCATCCGCGCCTGCGGAAGCAGCGGGCGTGCCGTGGACCTGACGTGGTCGGACGTGCTGATGCTGATGTGCATCGGCACTTCCAGCCGATTACCCGCGCCGAATTGTCGTCGGTTTTCGGGAAGTAATCAGTCGCGACCTGATCGGCCATCTGCGGCACCGGCCTGATCGCGTCGAACCCGCGCAGTCCGACGCCCGGCGCTCCCTACACCTATGTGACGACAAAAGCGTCCTGCTCGAGTTCGGCCTCGACACGCTTCGCGATCTCCCGGACTGCGAGGCGCTCGAGGATGCCGGGCTGCTGAGCAGAGATGAGCTGCTTGCTGGTGAAATTATGCCAGAGTTGGCTAGTGGCCATGAGGATGCGGGTTTGGATACGGAGGAATAGCTTGGCGCTGCAGACGCTGTGGCCACCGGGCTTGCGAGTGCTTCCAGCTTTCCATAGCGAATCTAGCGCGCCCAAGGGCGTCCGAAATTTGTAGGCAAATTTCGGACATGGACACGGTCAGCGACGTCAAGCAGGCAGCGGTATGCGGCCTCTGCACCGCTGTCGCCCAAAAATTCGTGGCCATGGGCAAGCCCCACTTGAGACCCCCAGAGAGAACGCTCGTGAGCGATGGAAACGGTTTTGGTCCAAAGCTTGATACAGATGGCCTGCAGATGGGTGTAGGGTTTCAAAGCGCTCGAAGACGCGCCTTCGCAGAGTTAAAAGTCCGCGACGAACTCGTGTGTCGTTTGTCGCCAACTGCAAATTCGATAGTTAGCGCAATTATACTGCGCCGAGTCTGCCATCTCGAGCCCCAAGGGTTTGTGAGGCCTCTCGGCTCACCACCGCCTTTGCTAACCGCCGTGATTCCAAAGACGCGTGCCTTTACGGAGGGGGTCAAACGGCCTATATTATTCTTTATAAGGAGAAGAATAATGGGCACACTTGCTCGCATCTACACCCCCGCAGAGGCAGCCGCCGTCAGCGGGATAGGAATCAAGGCCGTGCACAATGCGATCGACAAACGCATTGTCGATACTGTGCCAAGCACTGCTCGGCGCATCGGTGGGGTCGTCCGACGGGCATTGACCGGCGAGGATTTGCTGCGGCTCAAGCTTTGGTATGGCGTGGGTGCGACATTGCCCGCTGATCGTCGCTACCGCCTGTTCGAGGAAATCAAAGCTGCCCCAAGGGCCAAGACCGTAAGGGCCGACGACCTGCTGATCGTCGACGTCGCCGAGGCACGTAAACAGCTCAAAGCGCGCATCGTGGATCTTGATGAAGCGGAGGCCGCCATCGGCCGCGTTAAAGGGGTGATGGGCGGAGAGCCTGTCTTCAAAGGAACCCGCATCCCTGTTCGTATGATCACGACGATGCTAGCGCAGGGCGCAGATGAAGCGGAGGTTCTGGAGGGATATCCGAAGCTAACGCCGCGCGTGATTGAGCTCGCCAGAATGTGGGTCGCCGCGCACCCGGTTCGTGGGCGGCCTAAGAAGCTGGTCGAGCAGGGCGTGAAAATAAAGTCGTCGAAGCGCGTGGTTTTGAAGGGCGACCCAGGTCCGTCGGCCAGGTCGAGACGCGTGTGACCTCGTGAGGTTTCTGATCGATGAGTGCCTGCACACGTCTCTGGTTGCGGTAGCCCAAGAACGCGGACATGAAGCAAACCACGTCAACTGGCTTGGGCTAAGCGGCGAAACCGACTGGGACCTCATGCCGCTCATTATCGATGAGGATTTCACCTTCGTCACCAACAATGCTAAGGACTTCAGGAAGCTCTATGCCAAAGAACCGGTTCACGCCGGCCTGATTATCGTCGTCCCTCAGGTCGGGCCTGAAAAACAGAGAGAGCTCTTCGATGCTCTCCTCGAGGATCTTGGCCCAGAGGAATTCCTGATTAATGAAGTTATCGAAATCGAGATCGAAAACGGCATTGCAATCGTAACACGATACGATCTGCCGTCGCCCTAGCTGAGGCTGCGCGATCTCCGCTTATGACCGACCCGGTTGCCAGTCGCTCATCTGCAAAATGTTACCGCCGAGTTTTGCAAACGCGCGTTGGCGGCAGGAGAAAACGAGAATCTGCTGATCGTGTGATTGACGATGCAAAGCGTCGAACATGCGCTCGATGCGGTCGTCATCGGAATAAACCAAAGCGTCATCCAGGATAACCGGTGTGGGTCGGCCGTCGCGGGCAAGCAAACGGGCGAAGGCCAGACGTGTCAGAACCGAAAGCTGTTCTCGCATGCCGCCACTCAACCTATCGACATCCTCATCCTGACCATTGCGGCGAACGGTCTGTGGCAACAGTGTGTTCTCGTCGAACACTATGGAGATGTCATCGAATAGCAATCCAAGCAGCGGTCGCAGCTCGGACATGACCGGCTTCAGATAAAGATCGCGTGCCGTCGAGCGCGCAGCGACCAGCGTCGTGCGCAGCCGGTCGAGGACGGCTTTTTCGAATTCGAAGCGTCTCGCTCGCTCTCCAGCGATTTCCAATTTTTCTGTGGCCTCGCGCAAAGCTTCTTCCACCGCGTCGTCGGACCGAGTGCGAATATGGCCATTGAGATCGGCCAGGGTTACACGCAACTGACTTGCTTCCTGTGTGGCGGCATCCTGAACCGAACGGGCGCGGCGCAGAACGGCTTCAGCGCTGGTGAGATCGCGAGCGCCGTCGCGCAGGGGAGCAGCGCGCATTTCGGCCGCTTCGCGCAGCTTTTGTCGTGCGGTGGCCTCGGTGAGCAGCAAGCGCCCCTTTTCCTCGCGCGCTGCATCGGGTCCCAATATGACCTCGAGGCTGGTCAGTTCCGCCTGGATGGTGACATAAGCCGTCTCCGCAGCCATGACAGCCTCGTCGGCATGGCTGCGCAAAGGCAAGGCCTCGCGCACGCTGTTGCGTGTTGTCGCCACACGCTGCTCGGCTGCGGCATGATGTTGCCGGATCTGTTCTGGATCGACTTTGAGTTCGAGGTCCCCGGCCCCGAGGGCACTCAGACGAGCAAGCTCCTCGTGTAATTGCTGTATCCCCTTGGGCGCGAGATCGGCAAGTCGCTGACGCGCCAAGCCCAGTTCGGTAGCTTTGTCGCGCGCTTCCACTAGGCGCTGGCGTGCCGTCCTGAGGCTATCGACACCGAGGGACGCAAGCAGGCTGCGGTGCTTCGCTTCGGCGTCTTCGATGGTCCGGTCGGCCTGCTGCGGCCGATTCGATCGCAGGGTCAAGGCTCCGATGCCGGCAATATCCAGGCGTACGGTGCCAGCAAAGCTTTGGTCTTCTGCATGGGGCAAGGGCTTGGCATCGATGGTCACCAAATCGGCGGCGCCGTCCCGGTATTCCATGCATAGCGTCGGCAGGGTTGCCAGGTGAGCTGCACGAAGGCTGGCGATCTCGATTTCGAGCGCCTGGAGTTGCTCGACAGCTTGTTCCGGCACCGCCAGCATCGCCAGTGCTGCCTCTCCATCTTCGATCTGGGTTCTGGCGACTTCGGCTTGTTTCAACCGGTTGTCCGAGCCGGCCAGTTGTTCGGCAGCGTCACGCGCCAAAAGAGTCGCATCCAGCCGCGCGAGCAATTCGCGTGCTTCGCGCTCTTCCAGTTCGGCTGCTTGAACTTCGCCCATCGCTTGTTCGTTTTCGGCAATGGCAGAAGCGCGCCGATCGAGAACCTC
>NZ_RZSG01000629.1:0-3567 GCF_003997725.1 Mesorhizobium sp. M4A.F.Ca.ET.050.02.1.1 | reverse complement strand
GCGGGGAGATCCTGGTGCGGGGCAAGCCGGTCAGCGGATGGAGCGCAGGGCGCTCGCGCGACGCCGGCATCGAAACGGTGTTCCAGGACCGGGCGCTGGCCGTGCAGCAGACGATCGTGCGCAACATCTTCATGGGCCGCGAGCTGACCGGCTTCATGGGCTGGCTGAAGGTCGGCAAGGAGATCGAGGAGGCAAGCCGGTTGATGCGCGAGATCGGCTTCACCTCGAAAGTGTTCACGCCGCATTCGATCGTCGGCCAGCTTTCGGGCGGCGAGCGCCAGGGGGTGGCGATCGCGCGCGCCATCTACAAGCAGGCGGAGCTGATCATCCTCGACGAGCCGACGACGGCGCTGTCGCTGACCGAGACCGCCAAGGTTTTCCACTTCGTGCGCCAGGTGCGGGCGAGCGGCCGCTCGATCCTGTTCATCGGCCACAACATCCACCACGTATTCGACATTGCTGACCGCTTCGTGGTGCTCGACCGCGGCAAGGTGGCGCTGACCGCCGACCGCAGCCAGATCAAGTCGGCGGAAGATCTCATCAACTTCATGGAAGACGTGGCGCATCCGGGCGGCCTGCCCGGACTGCACGAGGCGGGCGAAGCGGAGCAGGGAGCGCGATGAGCAAGGCCATGGAACCCGATCTGCAATCTCCCCTGGGAAGAACAAACGGCCAGGCAACCAAGGAATGGAGCCATCCATCCGACCACTGGCTGCGCGGCTTCGTCATCGACAACCGCGCCGCGCTCGGCACGCTCGGCGTGTTCATCTTCATGATGGCGGTGTTCATCATCGCCAATCCGACGGTGTTCACCACCTGGTATCTGTACAGCTCGGTGCTGACGACGCTGCCCGTTGCACTGTTCGTGGTCGTGCCGCTGGTCTTCGTCGTCACCTGCGACGAGATCGACCTGTCGTTCCCGGCAACGATGGGTTTTGCCTCATGGGTCTTCGCACTGGTCGTGCAGGCCGGCTATGATCCGTTCCTCGGCATCGCCGCCGCGCTGGTCACCGGGACGCTGCTCGGCTTCCTGGTCGGCTCGCTGGTCGTCTATGGCGGACTGTCGTCGCTGATCGCCACGCTCGGCATGAATTTCCTGTTGCGCGGCCTGATCCAGATCATCAACGAGGGCAGGTCGACGGCGCTGACCGGCCTTGCCGACAGCTCAGCCTACAAGATCTTCTCGAGCCAGCTCTGGGGCATCCCGGTGCAGATCTTCTGGGCCATCGCCTTCGTCGTTTTCTCGGCGCTGCTCTACAACCGCCACCGCTTCGGCGCGCAGGTGAGGGTGGTCGGCGACAATCCGGACAGCGCCAAGCAGATGGGCATCGACGTCAAGCTGGTGAAGGTGAAAGTGTTCGTCTTCACCGGCATCGGGGCGGCGATCGCCGGCACCTTCTCGGTGATGATCAACTTCACCTGGTGGCCAACGGCCGGCGACGGCTATCTGCTGCCGGTGCTGGCCTCGGTGTTCGTCGGCGGCACGCCGACCTGGGGCGGCATCGGCACGGTGGTCGGCGGCGCCATCGGCGCGGTGACCGTGTCGTTCATCCAGACCGGTGTCGTGGCGGCGGGGTTGAGCGGCTTCTACGTACAGTTCTTCAACGGGCTGATCATCATCCTGTCGCTGCTCGGCCATAAGTGGAACCAGGCGAGGTATCGGTGAGGCTACTCAAACGCCGGTGACAAACCCGTCCAGCACGCGTTTCTGGCCGGCCTTGTCGAAGTCGATGGTCAGCTTGTTGCCTTCTATCGCCGCAATGTTGCCGTTGCCGAACTTCTGGTGGAAGACGCGGTCACCGACGCTGAAGGCCGACGGCTTGTCGGCGACGGATTTGGCGACCAACTCGCCGTCGATGGTGCGGCCCTTCACCGAGGTGCGACCGGCGCCGTAGCCTGAGTCCGTCTCGCCATAGCCGATGCGCTCGACCTGGTGGCCGGAGCGCGTGCCCCAGTTGCGGTCGGTGGCCTCGGTGCGGTTGGCCTGCGCGCGCTGCCAGCCCGGCGTCGAATAGGTGTTTGAGAAGGATTTTTCCTCGCCGATATTGTCGAAGCGCGAGGCGCCGTAGGGGTTTTGCCGGCCGCCGCGCCCGGATGCGAACGAGCCGCCGCCATAGTTGTTGCCGTAGCCGCCATAGGAATTGCCGCTCTCGGCGATCTCGACATGGGTTTCCGGCAATTCGTCGAGGAAGCGCGACGGGATCGTCGATTGCCAGAGGCCGTGGATGAGGCGGTTGGAGACGAACCAGATGTGCAGGTTCTTCTTCGCCCGCGTCAGCCCGACATAGGCAAGGCGGCGCTCTTCCTCCAGCCCGGAGCGGCCGCCTTCGTCGAGCGCTCGCTGGTGCGGGAACAGGCCTTCCTCCCAGCCGGGGAGGAAGACTGTCTCGAATTCAAGGCCCTTGGCCGAATGCAGCGTCATGATCGAGACCGCGTCGAGCGACTCGCTCTGCTCCGCCTCCATCACCAGCGCCACATGTTCGAGGAAGGAGCGCAGCGATTCGTACTCCTCCATGGAGCGGACAAGCTCCTTGAGGTTTTCCAGCCGCCCCGGAGCTTCCGCCGAGCGGTCGTTCTTCCACATGTCGGTGTAGCCGCTCTCTTCCAATATGGTCTCGGCGAGCTCGGTATGTGGCGTGGTCTCCAGCGCCTTCTGCCAGCGCTCGAAATTTGCCGCGACCTCGCGCAGGGCGGCGCGCGGCTTCGGCTTCAGCTCGTCACTTTCAGCGAGGTTGCCGGCAGCTTCCAGCATCGGGATACGGAGCGCGCGCGCCGTGTCGTGGATCTGACGGATGGTGGCTTCGCCGAGCCCGCGCTTCGGCACGTTGACGATGCGCTCGAAAGCGAGGTCATCGCCGCTGTTGGCGACTACGCGGAAAAAGGCCAGCGCGTCGCGGATTTCCATGCGCTCGTAGAAGCGTGGGCCGCCGATGACGCGGTAGTTCAGACCGAGCGTGATGAAGCGGTCCTCGAAGGCGCGCATCTGGAAGGACGCGCGGACCAGGATCGCCATGTCGTTCAGATTGTGCTTCTGACGCTGGTAGGCCTCGATCGCCTCGCCGACGGCGCGCGCCTCTTCCTCCGAATCCCAGGCGGCATGGACATGCACCTTGTCGTCTTCGGGGTCGTTTCGGTCGGTGAACAGCGTCTTGCCGAAGCGGCCTTCGTTAAAGGCGATGAGATGCGACGCGGCGCCGAGGATATGCGCGGTCGAGCGGTAGTTGCGCTCCAGCCTTATGATGGTGGCGCCGGGGAAATCCTTGTCGAAGCGCAGGATGTTGTCGACCTCGGCACCGCGCCAGCCATAGATCGATTGATCGTCATCGCCGACGCAGCAGATGTTGACGGTGGCCGGGCGGGAATTCCCCTCCCCCTTGAGGGGAGGGTGGCCGGGCGAAGCCCGGTCGGGTGGGGTCCTCGCGGCAGTGCTCGACGCCCCTGTGCTCGATGACCGGGCGGTGCCTTCTGCGGCGACCCCCTCCGCCCGCTTCGCGGGCACCTCCCCCTCAAGGGGGGAGGATTGCGGCCGCTGCGCCAGGAGCCGCAGCCACATGTATTGGGCCGTGT